>JBDSBL010000122.1:0-4029 GCA_039921625.1 Chitinophagaceae bacterium | reverse complement strand
CAAGGCAAAGTAATTAATGACCCCCAGGTTTTCTTCAACACAAAGGGCTCTGTATTCCTGTTCATAATTTTCCCGCTTGTACAAGTTATATTCCGGTTGAAAAGTTTCGTACCGGGGCAGGTTATTGTCTTTGCTGTATTGAAGCGATTCCCGTAATCTTTCAGCGCTTAAATTGGAGGCTCCAATGGCCCGCACCTTTCCTTCCTTTATCAATTGTGCATAGGCTTCCAATGTTTCACCTACCGGAGTGGTTGTGTCATCAAAGTGTGTTTGGTACAGGTCAATGTAATCTGTCTGCAAGCGCCGCAGTGAGTTTTCTACTTCGTCTACAATATACTTTTTGGATAGGCAGGTATGACCAAGCCCCATATCAGAACCAACTTTAGTTGCTATGAGTACATTGTTTCGTTGGCCGCTTTTCTTTAGCCAGCTTCCTATCACGGTTTCTGACTCTCCACCTACATGGCCAGGCACCCAGCGTGAGTAAGAATCTGATGTATCTATTAGATTAAATCCTGCTGCTACAAAAGCATCGAGGAGGTTATGTGATTGTTGCTCATTGGCTGTCCAGCCAAAGATGTTGCCGCCAAATGCCAATGGAGCTGCTTCCATTCCGGATCTACCCAAGGTTCTTTTTTCCATTTTTTAAGTTGAATTAATTGTTGCATTGCTGCAACTGATTATAGAAATTAAAAATAGGAATAGATTGTAACAGGGAGCAAGTTGTATGGAAAATAATATAGGCTCCTGATGCTTTTTATTCTGTTGGCAAACGGAGCGTCGCCACTTCAGTTGCCCTAAGTACCAAAGCTGGTTAACCAAAAAAAACTTAAATAAATAAAGGTTGTAGCAAATGTATAAGCCGCTACGGCACAGCCACCGTTTTATTGTTTTTACTTATCGTCAAAAATGGAGGTTTGGACTAAAACAATTTGGATTTTATAACTGGAATCACAATTTTGCGGTCATAAAAACCAAATCCAATGTCAAACTTATTTTCTGCTCATTCCATTAAATCTACACTCAAAGTTATCAGCCTCGTTCTTGCCCTTTTTCTTTTGAATAATTTATTGAATTAAGCGTACCAGTTTTATTATTTTTCGCCGGGTATATAGTTGTACGGCAATTGATCTGCAATGTTTTTCCAACTCCAATAACCCTGGTTGATCCAACTTCTTGCATCAATAAAAAAGCCATTTTGTTTGATGACAATGGGATCAAGCAGGTCAACATAAGAAATTTGCACTCCTACATCTAACGGTAGACCAAACTGCTGGAGGTAAGCCGTTTCAGGCTTTTGTTTATTGTACGTTATAGATGCCTTTGCAGGAAACCATAGCTCCACATCATTGGTTGATTCTACTACTCCATAATAAGTAGTGTCGTATGGATTGACCAGGCGGTTAAACTTTTTATTGTCTCTTTTTGATAACAGGTCTACATTAAATCCTTCTTCTTTTAACGTACTGTCGTAATAAGAACGAAGGAAGTGGAGGCGAGATCCGTGATACGTTTTACTTCGGTTTTCCGTCCAAAGATTTTGCTCTTCCATGCTGCCATCCATAGGTGTGTACAGGCAGGTGCCGCGGTAAGAATTAATTTCTGTTTTGTAATAGTAAACAAAGGAATCAAGTGCATAGGACAGGTGGTACCCAAGACTTTTATTGGTAATTTGTAAAGGTGCCGTTGCCAGCACTTTTAGTTTATTGCTTCGTTTGTAAAAGTAGAATTTCAGCACTTCGGGGTTTAGTAAAAAGCAACTGTCTGCAAAAGGAGTAGCGCCAATAAAATGATTGGTAAAAAAGTCGCCATATTGCTGCCATCCGTCGGCTACTTCATTGGAGCTTTGAATCACCACTTCGCTCATGCTTTTATCTTCCTTTTTTAATTCTATGTCTAGTTGCTTATTGTCCGTTGCTTCTACGGTTATTATTTTGGTGCTGTAGCCCGTGTAAGAAATGATCAATTCATACCCTCCTTTGCTTAATGAGATTTTGTAACCTCCTTCTTTATTGGTAATAGTGCCGATGGTGGTGTTTTGAGCAAACACAGAAGCACCTTCCAGCGGAAGTTTTGTTTCGCCATCCGTTACCTGCCCGCTGATGCTGAATTGAGCAAAGGAAAGTGCCGTGATAAAAAAGGAGAAGAATAAGAATAATATTTTTTTCATAAAATAAAGAGTACGGTATTTTTTGTGTGCTGGTGTTTGTGGAAAGATGGGAAAGTTTTTGATTGCACAGAATCTACTCCCCCATATTTAACGGTTATTTACACTCCAATAACATTGAATTGCAGTGGCCGATCTATAACGTTAATTGCCCATTGTTAATTGCCCCGGTATATTTTTCGCAGGCATCTTGTATCACTTTTTCAAGTGGAGTGTATGTAAAGGTGGGCAGCACTTTTAATAATGCACTGTTGTCAAATTCGGTTTTACTATGAGCTACCCTCGCTGATTCCTTGGTGAGCAATGGCTTTCCATCCCTAAACAAAGATTTCAATCCTTCTATGCGCCACGCAAGTTCGCCTACGAAAGGGGTGGCTAACCGATGTGGATGCGGCTTGCCAAAACCATCTGCCATACTATTGAGCAATTGCTGAAAGCTCCAATTGCCGGCACTGACTATGAACCGCTTTTGATGCACCTCTGATTGCAGTATTTGTACCGCGGCCTCTGCCACATCTTCCACACCTACAAATCCATTAACCCCGGTAGTGTACCAGGGAAAACTTTTATAAGCACTTTTAAAAATGGCACAACTTGATTGATGCCAGTCGCCAAAACCAAGAATGGTGCTCGGGTTCAAAATTGCTCCCTGCAAACCTTCGGCAAAGCCGCGCCATACTTCCATTTCTGCAAGCCGCTTACTAAGAGCGTAGTGGGTATTGCTTTTTACATCTTCCCACTTTTTTTCTTCTGATACTTTTTCGTTTTTGGAAGTACGCCCAATGGCCGCTACAGAACTAATGTGTAATAAACGCGGCACCCCATTTTCGATTGCTGCATTTACTACATTGGCCGTTCCTTCTATATTGGTTTGATACATTTGCTGGCGCAAACGTTGGTGAAATGATACCACCGCGGCAGAGTGAATGACTGCCTTTACTCCTTGCATTGCTTCCTCTAAAGACACCACATCGAGCACATCTCCATTCATCCATTCCACGGCATCACTTATTTCTTTGGCCATGAAAAAAGGGGTAGTATCGCTTCGCCTGATAGCCCGGACGGCAACACCTTTTTCCACCAGGTTTTTTATAATGTATGCTCCCAAAAAACCTGTACCTCCTGTGAGTAAGACCATGTAAATTATCTATTTGTGAATTTTAGTGAAGGTTCTTAGAAACGGTAACCTACTAATTAATGAATCCTATGATTTGAAAGATAGCGTTAAATATTTTTCGATTATTTATCATATTGATAATACCCTTTCCCTGTTTTTTTACCGAGTTCTTTTTTAGCAACTTTTTCTTCTTGCAGATAAGAAGGTCTCAGACGTTCGGGTTGTTGCAATTGATCAAATACAGAACAACTTACCGCATAATTAATGTCGTTGCCTATAAGATCCATAAGCTTAAATGGGCCTAATTTAAACCCCCGGCTTTCCAGAAGCTGGTCTACTTCTTCAAATGTGATCTTCCCTTCTTCTGCAATGCGTAATGCTTCAATGTAATACGGGCGGGCCACCCGGTTCACAATAAAGCCCGGTGCATCTTTGCAGCGTACGGGAGTCTTGCCAAACGCTTTTGTAAGCTCTAATAAAAATTGAATTACTTCCTCAGACGTTTGTTCTCCTGTTACTACTTCCACTAATTTCATTAGCGGTGCGGGGTTAAAGAAATGTAAGCCTGCAAAACGTTCGGGGTTTGGTATTTCTGCGCCAAGTTCGGTGATGGAAAGTGAGGATGTATTAGAAGCAAAAATAGTATCGGCAGTAGTGCGCTCTGCTAATTGGCGAAACAAGGAAATCTTTACATCCTGCTTTTCTACAATCGCTTCTATGATCACATTGCCCCTGCATTTTTCCA
>JBDSBL010000121.1:0-11633 GCA_039921625.1 Chitinophagaceae bacterium | reverse complement strand
CGGAAACGAATCTTTACATCCTTACCAAATAACTCCTGCACAAAAAAGTAAAGGGTCTGTTTGAGATCGGCAAAGGAAACATTTTCATCTATATACAACCCTTCTACCTGGTGAAAAAAGCAATGTGCCCTTGCTGATATTGTTTCATTGCGGTACACACGTCCGGGACAAATAATGCGAAGAGGTAATTTACCTTTTTGCATCTCCCGTATCTGCACATTGCTGGTGTGCGTTCGCAGTAGCCAATCCGGATTTTGATGTATGTAAAATGTATCCTGCATGTCTCTGGCCGGGTGGTTCTCCGGCAGGTTCAGGGCCGTAAAGTTGTGCCAGTCATCCTCTATCTCCGGGCCATCCGCTACAGAAAAAGAAAGACGGTGAAAGATATCTATTATGCGTTTGCGTACTAAATTAATGGGATGCCTGGAACCTACGGGCACCGGATCTCCCGGCAGGGAAAGGTCAATTTCGTTCTCGGTTTCTTGCTTCCCATTTTCAGAAGCTCCTTTTAAAGATTCATATTTTGCTTCGGCAAATTGCTTGAATTCATTTAGGATCAAACCTGCCTCTTTTCTGTTTTCAGGCGCTACGTCTTTCATGCCACCCATCACGGCTTTTACCAGTCCTTTGGTACCTAAATATTTTATACGGAAGGCTTCCACCTCTTGCGCATCGGCTGCCTCGTATCCTTCTATTTCTTTTTTATGTTGGTTAATGTCATTCAGCAGTTGCTCCATGCTGCAAAGATAAAGGCTGAAATTTTTTGAATAAAAGTTAATGAAGCTCGTTGTTTGTAATAAAAGTGCACTTCGTTATTTCTTATGTTTGCCCAAAAATTGAGGATGATTGATTACCATACTATTTCTGATTTTTTAGTACCTATCAATAAGCATATGATCTCTGAAGACCGCGGGTACAAAGAAGGGCAGATTGGTAAACAAATAGCTGCGTATGAAGAAGATCTTCCGGACATAATAGAAGCTGACCTGGTGCTGGTAGGCTGTGGTGAGCAGCGGGGTGGAGGCTTACTTACAGAAAGTACGGCAGCTGATGAAGTGCGGGCTGCTTTTTATGAACTTTTTCACTGGCACAAGGATATTAAGCTCGCAGACGTAGGCAATGTACGCATTGGCAAAACCCTTTCTGATACACAAGCTGCTCTAAAACTGGTAATTACAGAGCTGACTGAAATGGGCAAAACGGTGGTGGTGATTGGTGGCTCGCACGACCTTACTTTATCTCAATATTATGCGCTGGCTGATGCCAAAGAATTAGTAGATGCAGCCGGTGTGGATGCAATGATCGATATCAATATGGATTCTCCATTGAAGAGCGAAAATTTTGTAATGGAAATGTTAACCGCAGATCCTAATTACATGCGTCATTACAATCACCTTGCTTTTCAAAGTTATTTTGTACACCCCCGCATGTTAGAAACAATGGACAAGCTGCGCTTCGATTGCTTTCGGGTGGGCAATGTGCGGGAAAACCTGGAAGAAATGGAACCGGTGATTCGCAACTGCCAGCTCTTTACTTTTGATATTTCTGCTATAGCAAATGCCTATGCACCTGCTAATACCGCCACACCTAATGGATTGACCGGGGAAGATGCCTGCACTCTCGTGCAATATGCCGGCATGGCGGGCAACATTAAGAGTATTGGTATCTACGGCTTTCAGCCGGAAAATGATAAGGAAGCGTTGACCGCAAAACAAATCAGCCAAATGCTCTGGTACCTGATGGATGGAAAAAGCAGAAGCAAGCGGGAAGCAAAGCTCACGGAAAGAGATTCGTTCAATGAGTACTACGTCACCTTTTCAGAAGTAGAAACACTTTTTTTGCAAAGCAAAAAAACGGGACGCTGGTGGATGCAGTTGCCTGATAAAAATTGGATGGCCTGCTCGCACCGGGATTATGTGCAAGCCAGTAATAATGAAATGCCTGAACGGTGGCTTAGGGCTTTGGAGCGGTAATAGATTTTTATTTAGAAGGAGCAAATTTCGATACACCTATTAAGTAACTGCTGCATCGGACATGTAATAAGAAAGCCATAGTTTATCTTTTATAAAAAAAATGAACTACGGCCCACTACTATATCTGATTATTTCCTGACTATCTTTTTGCTTCAGAGAGAGATAATGAAGTTTTATTTTTAAAATTAGCAATAGCTTCTTTGCTGAATTTGCCAAGTATCAACCGGCCACTGATCTCAGCACGATGATTCAACAATTCATCCCAATGCTCCGTGCCTTTCCAAAATATCTTTTTCATTTCTGCCATTGCTTCCGGGCTTGTATGCAGCAGTTGGTTGGACAAGCGGAAAATAGATTCATCCATACCTTCCACCGTAGGATGCATTTCGGCATATAAGCCTTTGTTGCGGGCCCAATCTGCCTTGCGCCACATGGTATAATCAATAGATAGTTGGCTAAAAGCAGAGAGACCAATTTTGCGCTCTACAGCCGGCCCAATTACAAATGGCCCAATGCCAATGCCTAATTCACTAAGACGAACATCAGCACCTTCTACTGCAATGGCATAATCCACTGCTGCAGCAAGTCCTACCCCACCACCAATACACTTACCGTGGATGCGGCCTATTATTAATTTTGGACACTTACGAATGGCATTGATCACATGGGCAAAGCCGCTAAAAAATTCAAAACCCTTGTGTTCATTTTCTATGGAAGACAATTCATCAAAAGAAGCACCGGCGCAAAATGCTTTTTCTCCTTTTGATTTCAGAATGATCACTTTTGTCTCTTTATTACTTCCGGCAGCATGTATCTCGTGTCCCAATTTTTCTAACAAATGCCGCGGTAAGGAATTGCTTTGCGGATGAAAAAATTCGATAGTAGCAATACCCTGGTGGGTTTCGTTCGTTACCATTCCCCCTTCCATATTCTGGGCCATTTTATTTTTGTTTAATTGTTATTTATACTTGATTAAAAAACCTTTTTATAACTCGTGTTTACCATTTTCACAATGCCATTTTTTACATTGGGCTCTTTAAAATTAACCAACAAACCAACTGGTAAATTGGATAGCCTTAAAAAGGTGGCCAGCGATTTTTTATGCATGGGTAATATTGCTTCTACCGTTTTTATTTCGCAGATAACCGAGTTTTCCACCACGAATTCTGCCTTCAGGTCCACCTGCACTTGTAGCTGATCATCCGGAGCATACACGGGTACATGCTGCTGCACATACATTCCTTTTTTCATCAGGCCCTGGTAAAGCATTTGCTTATATACAGAGGCATACAATCCACGGCCTACATTGGTATGCACCTCTTTGCATTCATCAATGATAGCCGCCACCAGTTTATTGAGGCCATCCATTCCCCGTAGCTTATTGTTGTCTTCCATCTTTTCTTTTTACCATGGTTAATATGGTAGCAATGGCCACCATTTCACCTGTTTCATCCGTTACCTCTACCAGCCATTTTACAATGCCTTTGGGTACGTCCGTTTCATCCTTTACATCTTGAGGCACTTTTTCTTTTACGGTTAATTGTACCCCTATAGTAGCACCTGCATATACCGGTTTCATAAAGCGGCACTCTTCCAATCCGTAGTTCAATAAAACAGGTCCTTTCTTAGCATCTACAAACAAACCCGCGGCAGCACTCAAAATAAAATAACCATGCGCTACAGGTTTTTCAAACATCGTGCCTTCCAAAGAAGTGTGGTCCGTATGCGCATAAAAATGATCCCAACTTACATTGGCAAAATTGACAATATCCGCCTCAGTCACCGTTCGTTTGTGTGTGATCAATGTATCGCCCACTTCTAATTCTTCATAGTATTTTCGGAATGGATGTTTTTCCACTTCCACAGTCTTTGCATTGGGCTGATAGCTTTGGGTAATGGCCGTAACAGATGTTGGCGAGCCTTGTATGGCTACCCGTTGCATATAATGTTTTACACCTCTTGTTCCACCCATTTCTTCACCCCCTCCGGCACGGCCAGGGCCGCCATGTACCAGCATAGGTAACGGGGATCCATGTCCGGTACTTTCTTTGGCACATTCACTATCCAATACTAAAATGCGGCCATGGTGTGTGCCAGCACCCACCACAAATTCAGTAGCCTTTTTAGGATCGGCCGTCACAATAGTGCAGCAGAGAGATCCTTTTCCTTTCTTGGCTAGAGCGATGGCATCTTCTATTTTATTGTAGGGCATTAACGTGCTTACCGGGCCAAAGCATTCAATGTCGTGCACCTGTTCGGTAGCAAATGGGGCCTCATTTAAAAGTAAAATGGGAGAAAGAAAAGCACCCTTTTTAGCATCTGCATCTATTACCTCCACACTGTCTAAAGCACCATATATAATTTGAGAAGTAGCCAGTAGTTTTTGCACGTTGGTCCGTACTTCCTCCCGCTGACCGGTACTGGCAAGCGATCCCATTCTTACTTTATTATTTAGCGGATTTCCAATCACCGTTTGCGCCAATGCTTTGCCTAAGGCAAGCGACATATCCTCAAGTAAATGTTGTGGAACAAAAATGCGGCGAATGGCGGTACATTTTTGACCGGCCTTTACCGTTATTTCTTTACGTACTTCTTTTATAAATAGCTCCCATTCCGGTTTATCCGGGGTTACATCATCGCCTAAAACAATGCAATTAAGGGAGTCGGCTTCCATATTAAACGGCACACTTTGTTCTAAAATGTTGGGCATAGACTTCAACATGAGGCCTGTGGTTTTTGATCCTGTAAAGGTGACCACATCTTGTGCTGTTACGTGGTTTAATAAATCTCCCGCCGAGCCGCAGATCAATTGCAACGCCCCTTCTGGCAAAATGCCGGAGGTGATGATTTCTTTCACTACGGCTTCGGTAATATATGATGTGATGGAAGCAGGTTTTACAATAGCCGGCACGCCGGCCAGCCAGTTGACGGCACATTTTTCCAGCATGCCCCAGACCGGAAAATTATAGGCATTGATGTGTACGGCCACGCCTTCTTTTGGTACCAAAATATGATGGCCCATAAAGGTGCCTCCTTTGCTCAAACCAATCGGTTCGCCATCGGTGCAATAAGGAAGATCCGGAAATTTGCGGCGCAAGGATGCATTGGCAAAAAGGTTGCCGATGCCGCCTTCAATGTCTATCCAGCTATCGGCTTTGGTAGCGCCGGAATGATAACTAATAGCATAAAACTTTTCTTTATTTGCCATTAAATGTAAGGCCAGTGCTTTGATCATTCGGCCCCGTTCGTGAAAGGTCATCTTGCGCAGTGCAGGGTTGCCAACGGTTCTGCCGTACTCCAGCATGCCGGCAAAATCAAGTCCTTTTGTAGTGGCACTAGCAATGCTTTCGCCGGTTACGGCATCGTATAATTCTTGCCCGTCTCCATCGCCGGTGATCCAATGTCCGGTTATATAATTTTCGAGTTTTCTCATTTTATAGAATGGAATTAAAGTAATTAGCTTACTAAGTCACTGCATCAAAAGTAACCCTTCCGCCTTCTTCAGCAAAAGGAGCCTTGTTAAAGAATGTTTCATCAATTTTAAAGTAAGTTGTTTGTTATGAGTGAAGAAGAAATGAAAAAAGCGGTTTTTCAAAAAATTGATGATCTTTCTCCGGAGCAATTAAAAATAGTGGATGAATTTACAAATGAACGGGCAGAACTATTGAAAAAGCTGGCTCAATGATTAGTACGAAACAGGTTTTACAAATACATTCCGCTTTAATAAAAAAGTTTGGCGGCTCAGAGGGCATAAGAGATGCTGGTAGCCTTGACTCAGCGCTGGCTAAGCCTTTTCAAACTTTTGATGCCCTGGACCTTTACCCAACTGCTTTTGAAAAAGCAGCCGCTATTAGCGAAAGCATTATTATTAATCATCCTTTTGTAGATGGCAATTAAAGAACTGGATATGTGTTGATGGATTCTTTGTTGCGTCATCAGGGGCATAAAATTTTTGGAGATGATCAACAAACATATTCTTTCTTCATTTCCATTTCCACCGGTGAGCTATCGTTTGATAAAATAGTAGAATGGCTGAAGAATAATAATGAAACTCTTTAGCAATTCTTAAGATAAAGCTTATTTCGAATCGTAAGAATGCACCGCCTTAATACTGCAGGCTCACTAAGCCGAAAAGGACCAGCAATAGAAAAGTTGTGTATCTCTTAATAACCATAGAAAGTAAAGATGGTGTTTACGCCTGCTTATTTTACTTTGAATGCTTTGGTGCATCAATTATTTCTTAGATATACATTCGCTACATTAGACAGGCTTATTCTGTAAATGCCAGTTTTTCTCGGAATTATCCCAAGTTTGAAAACATAAATTGAATTTATTTCATCAAGTAAATATTCTCCAAATAAATTAGCATTTGCATTTTTAGTTTCCCTTCCTTTTACAACAGAAAAATTAAAATCATTTGCTGCGTCTCTATATTTAGAATTGCCTAATAATTCGTCAAATCCTATTGCACTTCCCAAATTTTCTGCACCGCCATACAACCTATTTTTACAAAAAAGGGATTACTATTAGTAAGCTTATACCTCCACACTAAACTGCCGCAAATGATGCACCGCATGTTTGTACAGCAAATGCACGTTTTGCTCAAAATTCAAATCACCAAAAAAAGGATTGCGGGAAGTTTGCAGTTTATTGTTTTGAAAAACAGAAAAGAAAAACCTGATTTCTGCTTCTAATTCTTTTAGTGCGGCTTCAACCGTTTTGTTGCGTACCGGTGCCGGTATTTCGGGCATTAGAGCATTAAGTGTGTTTTCGCGAAACGGCTTTTCGCTCATTATAAAGTCCTGCATTTTTTGCAGATTCTGCTCAGGGGTAATAATAATTTTCACTGCTGCACGGCCGTTAGCTACCCGCATGGTGTCTGCAAAGTGTTCGATCATTTGCTGCAGCGTCATTTTGCCCCAAACAGGTTTCGATTCAGAAGAAATCGTTTTTAGCGAAGGAATAAAATGCGTTTTTATAAAATCCTCTTTTTCCGGTGTCATACACACTTTTTTATTGAGTGATGGGTGAGGACTTTTTTATTTTCTACCTAAAACTTAGTTATAAGGCTTTTTTAGTTTGTTCTTCTATTCCATTTTCCACGCAGGTGCTTAACACAGCAAAAATTTCATCCACAGTACCAATGCCATTTATGCGCTCCAGTTTATCCTGCTCTTCGTAGTAAGCCGCCACCGGCTCGGTTTCATTTTTATAAACCAAAAACCGTTTGCGGATCACATCTTCCGTAGTGTCATCGCTGCGGCCTGAGGTAGCGCCCCGCAATAAAAGGCGTTTTACCAGTTCTTCTTCCAATACATCTAACGCTACTACTTTACAAATGGATGTTTTGCGAAGATCCAGTAGTTTATCCAGGGCTTCTGCCTGCGCTACGGTGCGGGGAAAACCATCAAATAAAAAGCCTTTCGCTTCCGGATGGTGCACGAGGCAGCTGTCTATCATACCAACCACCACTTCATCCGGTACCAGCTGGCCTTTGTCCATAAAATTTTTGGCTTCCAGGCCCAATGGAGTTTTAGCAGCAATCTCCTGCCGCAGCAAGTTGCCGGTGGAGAGATGAATCAACCCAAATTGTTCAACTATTTTTTCCGATTGTGTTCCTTTTCCGCTGCCCGGAGGCCCAAAGAGTATCAAATTAAACATAAGCGCTGCTAAACCTTTAGAAACAAATATAGCCATTCAACAAATAAATTGTTGTCCGTATTAGCATTTGTTTAAAAACTAAAGACCTGTGCCTTTCGTAACTTTAGCACTGACAACACACCAATGAAACAATTTTTAATTCTTTTTTCGCTTTCATTTACCCTTCAATTTTGCACCTACTCTCAATCAACTAAAAATAAAACTATGGATGATAATAAAAAACACACGGCGTACAGCAACACCGACAGTACTAAAGTGGATGTGAGCGATGAAGAATGGAAGAAATTATTGCCGTCCGATGTTTACCAAGTGGCCCGCCAAAAAGGTACTGAACGGCCTTGGAGCAGTCCTTTTGAAACGCTGAAAGACAAAGGCACTTATTATTGCGCTGTTTGCGGCAATGCTCTTTTTGTGAGCGATACGAAGTTTGAAAGCGGTTGCGGCTGGCCTTCTTTCTATGAGCCCATAAGCAAAAGCAGCATTATATACCACCCCGATAATACGATGGGAATGACCCGTACAGAAGTAATGTGTGGGCGGTGCAAGTCGCACTTGGGGCACGTTTTTGAAGATGGTCCTCCACCTACCGGCTTACGTTATTGCATCAATGGGGTTGTGCTTGATTTTAAAAAGGCACAAGAAGCAGAAAAAAAATATAATAAAAGTTGATTATAAACGGATGATAGGAGGTGGTTGCTAGTACTGCATTTTTAATTTATAAAATGTAGTGCTTTCGCAATAATAGTAGGTTATTCGCTCTCTTCCTTCTGTCATCCGTTTCTTTTTTTAACCTACTCTTTAATTAGTGAGATGATTGTTATTTCTTCTAAATGAAATAGGAAAACCTACTTCAACATGAAACATAATATCATAATTCCCTCTTCATTCAACCGTCTTCCTTATCAAACAGCATTTTTTTTATCTGGTAGCTTTTTTTAGAAAAGGTGCTTATTGAAATATGTGAAATAGGCATACCGTTTTGTTTCGGATGAAAAGCATTATTGCATTATCGTTTATTGAAATTTGCCAACGACAAACCCCTTATACCTGCCCTTTATTAAGCACATAAATTAGAAATTCTTTGAATTTAAATTGAGTAAAAGATTTACATTCAGCCTTCTTAATTGTTGCTTATGAAATTCATTATTCGCGCAGCCTACATTCTACTATTTACCTCAATAGGTATTTTAGGTTTTGCTCAAATTAATCTTAGTCAAAAACTGCCGGTAGACCCAAATATTAAAATGGGAAAACTTGCTAATGGATTGACGTATTACATCCAAAAAAACAAAAAACCTGAAAAGAAAATTGAATTGCGTTTGGCGGTGAATGCAGGTTCTGTATTGGAAGATCCTGATCAGCAAGGACTAGCACATTTTATGGAGCATATGAGCTTCAATGGTTCCAAAAACTTCCCTAAAAATGAACTGGTAGATTACCTGCAAAAAATAGGTGTGGCCTTTGGTGCAGACCTGAATGCATACACTTCATTTGACGAAACAGTTTATATTTTACCCATCACATCAGATGATCCAAAAATCATAGAAAAAGGATTTACCGTTTTAGAAGATTGGGCGTTTAACAACCTGATGGATAAAAAGGAAATTGAAAAAGAACGCGGTGTGGTGCTTGAGGAATCGCGGCTGAGCAAAGGATCGCAGGAGCGCATGAGCCGCCAATATTTTCCGGTATTGTTTAATGGTTCCAAATACGCGGAGCGGCTGCCTATTGGTAAAGATTCTATTTTAAAAACTTTTAAGCCGGAAAGTTTGCAACGTTTTTACAAACAATGGTACCGTCCCAATTTGATGGCCGTAGTGGTGGTGGGAGACATTGATCCAGCCGTGGCAGAACAAAAAATTAAACAGCATTTTGGAAAGTTTCAAAACCCGGCAAATGCAAAAGCAAGGCCCTCAGTAATTGCCATAAAACCGAGGACAAAGCCGGAAGCAATGATCCTCACGGATGATGAAGCCACTAACACAATATTGCAGATTTTTAATTTTGTAAAACCAGCAAAACCTATCATCACCTGGGCTGATTACCGCACCACCATTGTAGAAGGATTAATGACCTCACTCATCAACCAAAGGCTGCAGGAGCTTACGCAAAAAGAAGCTCCCCCATTTGTATTTGGTGGTACCAATTTTGGCCAATTTATTCGCGGGTACCAGGCCTTTACATCCTTTGCTGTATTGAGCAGCGGTACGGTGCAGGAGGCAGTAGATGCGTTGGTGGCTGAAACAGAAAGAGCCCGGCAGTTTGGGTTTTTGCCAACGGAATTAGATAGGGCAAAAGCAAGCTTGATGAACCAAACCGAAAAGGCTTATAACGAGCGAAATAAATCTGAATCGGGAAATTTGGTTTGGAGTTATGTAAACAACTTTTTGCAAGGCACCCCCATTCCCGGAATTGAAAAACGAACTCAATTTATCAACCAGGTAGTACCAACTATTACTCTGGCAGAAATCAATAGCATGGCCAAAAAGATGCCGGCCACAGATGCGGCCTTTGCATTGGTAACTGCTCCTTCTAAAGACAAAAATAAATTGCCGGACAATACAGGATTGGAAGCAGTATTGGCGGCTGCATCTTCCAAAAAAGTAAGTCCCTACGAGGAGAAAGCAGTAGCCGGAAAATTGATGGATAAAGAACCAACTGCAGGAAAAATTACAGAAGAAAAAAAGAATGATAAGTTGGGCACTACTGATCTTACGTTAAGTAATGGAGTAACGGTAACGCTGAAACCGACCACCCTTAAAAATGATGAGATACAAATGGACGCCTGGCGTTTAGGAGGCTATTCTAAATTTGATCTTACTCAAAAAGACAATGCAAAAAACGCGGCCACTATCGTAAATGAAATGGGAGTAAAAGACCTGTCGCCGGTAGAGTTGGGCAAATACTTATCAGGAAAAACAGCGAGTGTACATCCCTACATAAACGAAAATGAAGAAGGCATCGAGGGTATCAGCAGTGTAAAAGATTTTGAAACATTTTTACAACTGGCGCATTTATACTTTACCGCTCCCCGCAAGGATGAAAGCTTGTTTAAATCTTTTGTAAATAAAGAAAAGGGGATGGTTAAATTTTTGAAAGATAATCCGCAGGCTTATTTTCAGGATACACTCATGAAGATCGTTTATAAAAATAATCCGTGGGTAGATGGCATGCCCACCGAAGAAGATTATGCCAAGCTGAATCTGGACAAATCCTTCGACATATATAACCAAATATTTGGTAATGCAAATGGGATGCATTTTACATTTGTAGGCAACCTCGATGTAGCGAAAGCAAAACCACTTTTAGAAAAATATTTAGGTTCCTTGCCAGCCACTAAAGAGGTGAATAATTTTAAGGATAATGGCGTGCGGCCGGTACAAGGTGTGGTAAATGCAAACATTAAAAAAGGTAAGGAAGCGCAAAGTGTAATCACTCTTTTATTCACGGGAGAAACAACCTACGATCGCAATGAAGTATTGGCGTTGAAGGCCCTGCTGGAAGTGCTAAACATACGGGTAGTAGAGAAACTTAGAGAAGATATGGGAGGCATTTATGGAGGTGGTTTTTATGGCAGCGTCACCAAGCGGCCGTATGTACATTATAATGTGCAGGCCAGCATTCCCTGTGGCCCGGAGAATGTAGAAAAACTAACCGAAGCGCTCATGGACCTTATAAAAAAAGCACAGGAAAAAGGAGCCGAACAAAAGGACCTTGACAAAGTAAAAGAAACCTGGCGGAAGCAGTATGAGGTTGGTTTGCAAAGCAATGATTTTTGGTTAAATGGATTGGCTAATGCATGGATAGACCGCAATGATCCGGAAGGGATATTGGACTATGAAAAAAGAGTAGCTGCACTTACGGTAAGCGATCTGCAAAAGGCGGCTAAAAAGTTTCTAAACCTTGATAATTACGTGAAGGCCGTGCTGTATCCGGAAGGAGCTAACGTGCCAGATGCAAAGCCTGTTAAGGCATTTTAAAAAGACAAAAATTCTAAAT
>JBDSBL010000120.1:0-10132 GCA_039921625.1 Chitinophagaceae bacterium | reverse complement strand
GCTACCATAGGAGTGATGTTGATTTCACTTCTTTGCTCCCTAACTATTTTAGGTATTGGAAAATATTATCCCAGCGTGTTGCATAAGCCTGCCTCTATCCTTCATTCCCTTGATTTTGAAAGTTTGTTGATGCGGATCATGCTTAGTTTTCTACTCTTTGCGGGCGCCATTCATGTGAATGTAAATCAATTGAAAAAGGAATTTGCTCCCATAGCAGCCTACGCCACTTTTGGAGTATTGTTGTCCACCATCATCATTGGTGCAGGCATGTATTTTATTTTTCCCTTGTTCCATATTTCCATTCCATTTATCTATTGTCTTTTGTTTGGTGCCCTTATTTCTCCTACGGATCCTATTGCTGTTTTAGGCATTTTAAAAGAAGCTAAAATCCCTTCTTCCATTGAAATAAAAATAACCGGTGAATCACTTTTTAATGATGGTGTGGGTGTTGTTGTTTTTGCTTCTATATTAGTGATTGCACAGATCGGCACTGAAAATATGTCGGTGTTGGATATTGCATTTCTGTTTTTGAAAGAAGCCGGCGGAGGTATTTTGTGGGGCATGCTTTTGGGATATTCTGGTTTCTATCTTCTTCGCTCTATAGACCAATATCAGGTAGAAGTATTGATAACATTGGCTATGGTAATGGGTGGCTATCTTTTGGCTAGTTACCTGCATATATCCGGTCCGTTGGCGATGGTAGTAGCGGGTATTATTACGGGAAATAAAGGTCAGGCTTTGGCAATGTCAGACACTACGCGAGATTATCTTACTAAATTTTGGGAACTGATTGATGTGATATTAAATTCTCTACTTTTTATTCTTATTGGATTTGAAATGATGGTTCTTTCTTTTAGCAAACCAATAATTTGGATAGGATTAATTGCTATTTTATTGGTGTTATTTGCCCGGCTTGTTTCTGTTTTTTTACCCACCTTGCTGTTATCTTTCCGGCGCTCTTTCGAGCGTCATTTAATCCCGCTGCTTACATGGGGAGGCTTGCGGGGTGGTATATCTGTGGCCCTTGCTTTATCGCTTCCACGGGGTGAGTTTAGAGATGTAATTGTATCCATCACTTACATCATTGTTGTTTTCAGTATTTTAGTTCAGGGGCTTACTATTGGCAAATTAGCAAAGGGCCTTAAAGCAAAGGAAAAGTAGCCATGAATTACGTATTACATGCAATAAAAAAGTTTTTCAATGAGCACTTTAGTCTTCAGGAAGATAAGGCAGAAGAAACTGAGATTGTAGAAAACATACAACGTGATGTAAGCTTTAAAGGGACAAATTTATGGACGCTCATTTTTGCCATCTTTATTGCATCCATTGGCCTTAATGTAAACTCCACTGCGGTTATTATTGGTGCCATGTTGATCTCGCCACTCATGGGACCTATTATGGGCGTGGGTTTAGCTATTGGTACTAATGATTTTCATTTGTTGAAACGAGGGATAAAGAATGTAGCCACTGCAGCCATTATTAGTATAGTCACGTCCGCAATTTATTTTTCTATTTCTCCAATCCATGATGCAAGTTCTGAGTTGCTCGCTCGTACCAATCCTTCTCTTTGGGATGTATTTATTGCTTTCTTTGGTGGCCTTGCCGGTATAGTGGCCGGCACCCGAAAATCAAAAAGCAATGTGATACCCGGTGTGGCTATTGCCACGGCCTTAATGCCACCGCTTTGTACTGCAGGTTTTGGATTGGCCATGGGCAATTGGTACTTCATGCTGGGGGCTTTATACTTATTTTTTATCAACTCTCTTTTCATTTGCCTGGCCACCTTTATTGTGGTAAAAAAACTCAAATTTCATAAAAAAGAATTCTCTGATTCCGGAAGGGAAAAAAGAGTGATTCGATACATTTGGTTTGTGGTGACCATTGCCATTATTCCAAGCACCTACCTTGCTTATAGAATTGTACAGCGAAGTATTTTTGAAACAAATGCAAAAGAATTTGTGAAAAAAGAATTTCATTATAGTCGTACGCAAGTGGTCAATCGAAGTTTCATTTTGGATGGCAAAAAAAAGTCGATCGAATTATTATTGATTGGGCAGGAATTAAAAAAAACAACCTTAGATTCCTTGCGCAACCGAATGAAAGAATATGGATTAGACAGTACAAAACTGATTATCCACCAAGGACTTGATGCAGGTAGAAAATTGGATATTGCCCAAATCAAAGCAAGTATTTTACAGGATGTGTTTAATGAAGAAAGCTTGAAGGACACGATATCCTTTGCGGCCCAAAAATTAGATCTGGCCATCCCGGATTTACACAAAGAATTGGCTACGCTCTATCCGGACATGAGGTGGTACACCCTATCTCAAGGAATTATTTACAGTCTCGACTCAAGCCGCAGAGATACGGTAAGTCTATTCACCACTAGCTTTAGCAAAAAAATTTCTACAAAAGAACGAGTAAAGTTATCCGGCTGGCTAAAGCAACGAATTCATACTGATTCATTAAAACTATTTGTTGAATAATAGGAATGAATTTAGCCAAAGCATTTACAGCAATTGCAAAATATTGAAAGTTCTACTTTTATAGTTTAAGGAATAAAAATTGCTTAGCTAAGCGGGTAATGACACCACAAATTCTGCATATTCTCCTTCCTTACTGTACACACTCAAATTCCCGCCATGTGCTTTTATAATGTCATAACTCAAAGAAAGACCAAGGCCTGTTCCCTTGCCGGTAGGTTTTGTGGTGAAGAAGGGTTGGTAAATTTTATCAATTAAATGATCCGGTATTCCCATACCATTATCTCTTACAGAAATATTAATGTGGCCATTTACCCTCGTCGTACGTACCGATACGGTTGGATCCGTGGCATGGGCCAATTTCTTTTTTTGCAGCACTGAATAAAATGCATTGTTAAATAGGTTTAATAATACACGTCCCACTTCCTGAGGCACTATATTGATGGGTCCAATTCCTTCATCAAAAAAAGTCTTCATCGTAGCCATAAAAGTTTTATCCTTTGACCGCAGGCCATGATAACTTAGCCGCAGGTATTCATCCGCCAGTAAATTTATATTGACAGCTTCTTTAATACCGGAACTGCTTTGCGAATGTTGCAACATACTTTTTACAATAGCATCTGCCAGCTTGCCGTGGTGTACTATTTTTAAACTATTGGCTTCTATATCTTTTACTAGTTTTTGTATCTCCTCTTTATTACCTTTTTCTATTTCATGCTCTATCTCAGATGCCAATTCTGCATTGACTTCTGAAAAGTTGTTGATAAAATTTAGTGGATTTTGTATCTCATGCGCTATCCCGGCAGTGAGCTCTCCAAGCGAGGCCATTTTTTCCTTTTGAATTAATTGTGCTTGTGTTTCTTTTAAGTGCAAAAGAGCTTTTTCCAACTCTTCTTTTTGCACCATTAATTCATTTGTTCGCTCCGTGACCAAAGCTTCCAATTCTTCTTTTCGAGCTGCCATCTCTTGCTTTTGCTTATCCTCCTCCAGTCTTCTTAGGTGTTCACTCTTGATCGCCTTTTGCTGTTTGTTTGCTAATATTAATAAGGCCACCATCCAGGTAACCGCCACGGGAATTGCATAGTTGCCGTACACATCCTTTGTATGTTTGAGACTAGGAATAAAGGTGTTAACTATATTATCAATTAAAGCCAGGCCTACTAGTGGCAATACGGCATTCATGGTGGTACGGGCAGATGAGAAAACCTCCTTTTTGAAAGCCAAAAGCACAAGGAATAAAAGACTGAATTCCCAGATCCAATTTATAAAGGGCCAATTAAATACAGACTGAAGTACTGCTAAGGCTATGATACCGTATAAGGCATAAGTAAAAAATTTGCGGGATTCATCTTCAGGAGAAAAAGTCCGCATTATCTTCCGCAAATGCAGCACTAAAAAAATTAAAAGTATGGGTTCAAAAGACATTTATAATAAGAGATTAAATTTTATTCTAAGTAATCAAAGGGCAACTCATTTAGGGAACTATTAAGTAAGAATTGTCGAAGGAAGTTAAAGTAGCCTACTTTTTAGAATTTCTTTTAATCATCAATTCATACCTAAAACTTCAAATCCTATTACGGTGCAGATTGGCATTAGAAAATTACAGCATATTTAAATGGTTCCAAAATTCATCATTTAATACCTCAGATTAGATAATTACAAAACTTTATTTTAAATCCGTTCGTATTAATAAAGCCATTTTAGGTAGCCTATTTTTCTCCTCCACTTTCCAAATTAATATATAAAATACTTTCGCTTTCCAGCATTTTTCTGGCAGCAGCTTATGCCTTATAAATGAGTTGCTTTTTACAGGGCATGGTGAAAGATTGTAATTGAAATTTTTAATAAAAAAATAATTTTATTGTATTGTTTTATAATGCACTTCCGATACAGACCTTAATTTTTCAGCTGCCCATTCCGGTGTAAAATCTCTTTGAGGATTAGCCAACATTTCATACCCCACCATAAATTTTTTAACTGTAGCCGAGCGCAAAAGGGGAGGATAGAAATGCATGTGCCAGTGCCATTCCGGGTGCGGTCCGTCATTTACCGGAGCCTGATGCATGCCTGCTGAATACGGAAATGATATTTCAAAAAGATTATCATATTTGGTAGTAAGACGTTTTAGAATTGACGCTAAAGCAGCCTGCTCTTCGGTGGAAAATTGTTCTATTGTTTGCACTTGCCTCCTGCTGATTATTATTACCTCATATGGCCAGGTGGCCCAAAAAGGTACTAGCGCAACAAAATGTTTGTTTTCTATAACCATTCTTTCGCCCTGTTTTATTTCCAATGCCAGGTAGTCAGCAAGTAAGCTATTTCCTTTTTCTTCATAATGGTTTTTTTGTTGTGTAGTTTCTTTTACTATCTCCAAAGGAAGGGAAGATTGCGACCAGATTTGTCCGTGTGGATGTGGATTGCTACAACCCATGATCTCTCCTTTGTTTTCAAAAATCTGTACGTATTTGATAAAAGGGTGTGATGCCAGGTCTTTAAATTCAGTGATCCATTTAGTAATTACTTCCCCAATTTCTACCTCAGATAAAAGTGGTAAGGTAACGCTGTGATCGGACGAAAAAGTAACCACTCGACAAATACCTTTTTGCCCGGTTGCTTTTAATAATTCGTCTACATTTACTTCCCCTTCTTCTGTATTTTCCAACAAGGCGGAAAAATCATTGGTGAATGAAAACGGTGTTTTATAATCTGGATTTATGGTACCATCGGCACGGGTATTTCGGGGACATAAATAACAGCTTGGATCATAAGATGGTCTTTGCGCTTCCTGAATTTTTTCTGTTTTTCCCTGCCATGGTCTCTTAGTGCGGTGCGGAGAAACGAGTATCCAATCTCCTGTCAAAATATTTAATCGGGTATGTGCGTTTTCGCTTAAATCAAACATATTATTTCTTTTAAATTGTAATAAAAAAGGGACTTCTTCTTATTGCCGAATTGCTCTTTATACATTGCTGCCTCTCACTCAATATAAAGTATGATGTTGTCGCTTTTATTAGTTGTTACTACACATTTTACGTTGCATCCTTCCTCATTCTTATTATTTTCCAAATAAGCTTTTTGTCCACTTTGCAAGAAACTATAAATTTCATTTTGGATTGGTAGCACCTGGCTTCCCGCTTTTATTTTTTCTACCTTTTCAAAACCATGCAATACAATTTTTATGATCTTAAAGTGAGCCGAATAGTTTCCGGATACTTTTGCAAACTGTATAGTGCCCGCTCCCGGATCATAAGTTATTTCCCGCTTGTAACTGTTTCCATTTTCATAATCAAAAGAATATCCATCGTCTTCATAATAGGTAAAGGTGTTTGCAGTACTGCCTTTGTATACGTGAAGGGTTAGTGTATCTGTTGGCTTTTCAGATGTTGATTGCACTAAGGATTGCATCGGAATAATACTGCTTCCTGTTACAAAAACGGGTAATCTATTTTGCGTTAGGGATAGTATCTGTTCGCCCTTTTTTAAAACCTTATCAGTATACAAATCATACATTCCTTCTTCGGGTAAATATATTTTTCCATATTCTTTGGTGCTCTCAAAAGGCAATACCAGCAAGGATTTTCCAAAAAAATATTGATTGCTAAACGAAGGGTTATAGATGGTATCATCGTAGGTGTATGCAATAGCAAGCGAACGGACAACAGGCATTCCGCTTTGCGACGCTTCATAAAATAAGGAGTATAAATAAGGTAGCAACCGGTAACGAAGATTTACATATTTTCTGGAAATGTCCAGCACTTCTTCGCCATAGGTCCACGGCTCACTTGATTTGGTATTGAGTGCCGAATGATTTCTGAAATAAGGAGAGAAGGCGCCTACCTGCATCCATTTTGCAAAAAGGGAAGACGAAGCTCCTCCCAAAAATCCGCCAACATCCATACCTGAATAAGGAACTCCACTAAGGCCCAGGCTGTTCATCAACCGAACGCCTAACAGCATATGGTCTTCTTCTGATTTATTATCCCCGGTCCAGATAGCTGAGTAGCGCTGCAGTCCTGCAAAGCCAGCTCGGGTAAGGATAAATGGTCGTTCACCCGTTGCATCTTTTGCTCCTTCATAGCTTGCTCGTGCCATTTGCATTCCGTACACATTGTGCGCTTCTAAGTTGGTGGTTTTCTTTCCATCAAAATCGAACAATACATTGCTCGGCATTTTTTGACCCCAGGTAGCTATTTCATTCATGTCATTCCAAATGCCGCTGACACCATTATCCGCAAAAAATTTTACTTCCCGCCGCCAAAAAGCACGACCTTTTTCGGTTGTAAAATCGGTGAAGTAGCACCAGCCCGGCCATACCTCCCCGGTGTACCTATTACCATCCGGATATTTAATGTATACATCTTCTTTAAGTCCTCGTTCAAAAGCAGGAGCTCCGGGTTCCACCTTAATGCCCGGATCCACAATCACCGTGGTTTTAAAGCCCATTTCTTTAAGTTGCTGTGTCATTTTTTTGGGGTTTGGAAAACGATCCTTATCCCATGTAAACAACTGGTATTTATCCATGTAATGAATGTCAAGTGTAATGCCATCGGCTGGTATCTTTTTCTCCCGCAATGTTTGTGCTATACGCATCACTTCCGTATCGGGATAATAAGAATACCGGTTTTGCTGATAACCAAGGCTCCACAATGGCGGAAGCGGCATGCGCCCTGTAAGAAAGGTGTATGATTTAATTACGTCTGCAAGCCGCTGGTGATAAATAAAATAATAATTCATTTCGCCACCCCGGGCACCAAAAGAAGAAAAACGATTATTGGATGCTCCAAAATTAAAATCGGTTTGAAAAGAGTTATCTAAAAAGATTCCGTAGGTCAGGTGGTGATGAATGCCCATATAAAAAGGAATGGATGAATACAATGGATCTTGATAAGCTGAATAACCATATGCATCTGTATTCCAGTTCGTGTAGCCGCTGCCTTTCCGATCCAGATTACCAACCTTTTCCCCCAAGCCCACAAAGTGCTCGCCCTGCTGCATCTTTTTATATGTAGTTACTTCCTCGCCTATCCATGAGGTAGTTAGACCCGCCTCATCTTCGTTAATAATCTCTCCGCCAATAGTTTGAAATGAAATAGCATAGGGCTTTTTGTTTATGACCACTTTTAATGAATCGGAAAGTATGGTAAGCTGGCTTGCGCTTTGGCTGACGGCCGTTTTTAATGATTGCGGTTTGCCAACTACTGCATAAGAAAAATCTCTTTCTAATGGAAGTTTATCCATGCGCACCCGAACTACTGATGGTGTATAAACAGATATTTCAATAAAAGCATTTTCAGTAACTAGAGAGACTTTGTTGTCCCTAATTTCAACCTGTTGCACCGAGCCTACATTTCTTACCGCACTGCTTTGTCCGGATACAGAAAAATGAAGCAACAAACTTCCAATTACAAAAAGAAAGAATTTCATATAGCAATACATTTTTAAGATTGAGGCATCCGTCTATTACGAAACTACCAATGATGTATTATATAGTATCTCACTTTATTTTAAAAAAAGAAAATAGAAAATCATTTCTTATAAAACGATCTATGAAAGATGAAAATAAATGGCTTTCCTACACGGGAATATACCCACCAACCCTTTTTTTTATATAAACCTTTTTTTAAAAAAGAGACATTTGAAGGGACTGTGGAGTGGTGAAAGAAGGGCTTAGGCAACTCAATTTTTGTTCCCCCTTTACGGTGAAAATGGGAGTTTCTTTGTACCGCGAGGCAACTATTACCTCTGCTCCTCCGGCATGTGGTACAAACAATTGTTGCACTAATTCCGGACAATTATTTTCGCTGGATAAGTGGGCTAGAATGAGGTACTTCATGAAAGCCGGTTTATGTATTTTGTAAAAGGACAAGGCCTCGGAATTAGAAAGATGGCCTTTGCCTCCCCGAATCCTGTTTTTAAGGTGAATAGGATACCGCCCCTTTTCCAATAAAACTTCATCATAATTAGCTTCTAAAAAAGCAGCATGACATTGGTTAAAATAGTAACTTAAGTTGGCACACGGGGCACCAATATCTGTAAATACTCCCACCTTAGTACCATTGTAAGAAATGGTAAAACTTTGCGGGTCGGAAGCATCATGAATTTTTAAAAAAGATGTTATGCAAAGTTCACCGATGCATACTGTTATGGTTGGTTGCAGGTAAATTACTAAATTCTGCGGCAGGCGAAAAGAACAACGCTTCCAGGTTTTTTGTGTGGCATATACGGGCAAGTTGTACTTACTTGCTAATCCGGAAATACCTCGAATATGATCAGCATGTTCATGGGAAATAAATATTCCCTTAACCTTATTCATAGAAAGATTCAACCGTTCCATCCGCTTTTCAGTTTCGCGGCAGGATAAACCGGCATCAATCAACACGGCCTCATTGCCATTACCAACATAATAACAATTGCCGTTGCTTCCAGAATTTAAAGATGAAATGTATAAAGACATGAAGCTGCAAAGAAACCAGTTTTATGGCAAAAACATATTGATTTTATAAACAGATAAAGCGGTATTTAATTACATTTTTTTAAAAAAATAAGGATGGCATAATCTTTTTAGGACTTTACTGAAACTAATTTATCACATCATGAAAAAATCAGGTAAAAGCACCGAAAAGAAACCATCTACTGGTCTTGTAAAGGATTCTATGCTGGAAGAGTTTTTTATAGAAGAATTAAAAGATATTTATTGGGCAGAAAAGCATTTAACCAAAGTGCTTCCTAAAATGAAAAAAGCAGCAACAGCCCCAAAATTGCAACAAGCTTTTGCTGACCATCTCGAAAAAACTAATGAACATGTGAAACGTTTGGAAAGTGTATTTGAGATTTTAGGGAAAAAAGCACAGGCTAAAAAATGCGAAGCAATGGCAGGCATTACAGAGGAAGGTAACGGCATTATTGAGGAAACAGAAAAGGGTACTGCTACCCGTGATGTAGGTTTGATATTAGCAGCACAAAAAGTAGAGCATTATGAAATCTCTACTTACGGGGGTCTCATGCAATTGGCCAAAACATTAGGTCATACAGAAGTAGCTAGCATTTTAGGCAAAACCCTTGCAGAAGAAAAAGAAACAGATGAATTGTTGACCAATATTGCTGAAAACGATATCAATTACCAGGCATCTACAGAAGAAGCGTAATTAGAATTTGTATTTTAGGAAACATAAAAAAAGTCCCCTCATATTGAGGGGACTTTTTATTGAAACATTTAATAATTGTAGGTGAAACGCTACAACTTTTCTCCGCATGATCATCAATTGATGTTGGTAAGAATGGAATTTCGAATAGGCCCTATTTAGGAAATATGTTTATTTAATAAAATTCAAAATATTAGTGCAATCGTAGGATAGGATGTATAGCAGAACAGACCTAAAATTAGAGAAATTATGTACAGTAGAGTTTGCGATTTTGCTCTTTTTTAATAGAGGTAATTTTACTGGTTTTTCTTAAAATAAAAGCCCTATCTACGTATCCCTATACACGTACATTAACGATAAGCAAATTTTTATATTGTCAATTATGGCGAAGATTTTAGAAACCAAAGCAACTTAAATCCTGTTCCTGATGGAGACTTGGAATCTCAATGTTTACCAATCCTTTTCGCTCCAATTTAGCAGCAAATTTTTGTTGCACCCCATACTCAC
>JBDSBL010000119.1:0-10152 GCA_039921625.1 Chitinophagaceae bacterium | reverse complement strand
CATCTCTTTCAATATTGAAAAAATAGAGATCATCAATAGCATCCTGCATGAAAACAGGGTGACCTAAGCTGCCTTTAAAATGGTAGATGGTAGCTGGTTTTCCAGCTTTAGCATCAGCCATGCGCATCACGAAGGTATTTTCCTTGCCACCGGGATAAGAGTAACCAATCCATTTTTTACTGTATCCTATTCCACCTCCATCTACTTCCTCTGTCCTTGAGATAGGGTAGGTGTTCCAGGCTCCGGTTGGATCGTTGGTTTCAGACACTGAAATATTTACAGGCTTGGTTTTTTCTTTATCATAATACCACCAGAGATCAAAAACAAATACTTTATTATGAATGTCGAAAAACATTTTTGGGTCAATACCATCGTTAAAACATTTTTGTGAAACACCTTGTACAAATTCTCCTTTTTTGGTGTAAATAATTAACCCGCTGTTGGTGCCATGCAATACATAACCACCACCAACTGCTATTTGAGGATCTACTTGCCGGTTTCCATCTACCGAACCGGCAAATACCTGGTATCCATTGATCATTTGTGGGTTGCCACCTTGTTTCCGCTCAGGGCATTTATTATTGTTATTAAAAGATGGTTTATGTAATGGCGCCACTACTTCGGTGTTAGAAGGATACACTTTTTCTCCAACCTCTTGGGCATTCAGTGAACCAAATAAAAGAAAGGTGGAAATAGATAATAAAAATTTTCTCATGTGCGGTTATTTACAGTAAAATTTTAGTCTGTTGTTCTGCTCAACCTTGCATTTTTGGGAAGTAATAAAAGCAGGTTGTTTATTTTTTAGTCTAACAACAATTCTATTGAAGCTTAAACCTACACCAATCCCAAATTTAAAATTGCTGCAATCGTTTGCGCAACTTGCAGCACAATCATTTGCCTTACTGTCATTATTAATTCATAATGTTTTGTAAAATTTGTGCACTCGTTTGCGCAATCATAAATAAAGTATTATCGGTAACATTGACTAATACTTTATTACTAAATGATTCATTTGAGTAAAGTTTTAGTGCACAAGAGCCGATTTTAAATTGGATTTGAAACCACTTACTCGCCTCTGAACAAGCATTTTTAATAAATCAGTACTTCATCGGAAAAAGTCGCAAAATAAATATGAAAAAAAATAAATTCTTCCAAACGCCAGAATATTCAGTTAGAAATATTCTGCTAACCGTTGACTCTTCCTTACGCTGTTTTCTATTCTTAACCAACCATAAATAAACATTGTATTATGACTGCAAAAAGATTTTGCCTATTACTACTTTTCTCCTGGAGCCTTATAGGTATGGCCCAGCAGAGAACAGTGGCCGGTACGGTAAAAAATGTGAAAGGTGAGCCTCTGGCTGGCGCCACAATTAAGGAAAAAGACCAGAATGAAAATTCCGTGCAATCCGATGATGCGGGACTGTTTCGTATTGTCTTAAAGGGCACCACCAACTCCATTATCATTACCAGCGTTGGGTATGCCCCACTAACCGTAGATGTTAAAGGAAAAACTTCCGTTTCTGTGTCCATGCAGGAAGACCTGAAAGGCATGGAAGATGTGGTAGTGGTTGGTTATGGCAGGCAGAAAAAGATCAGTGTGGTTGGTGCCGTGCAAACGATCAAGCCATCTGAACTTCGCGTTCCTACCAGTAATCTTTCCAATTCATTTGCCGGTAAGCTGGCAGGTGTAGTGGCTTTTCAGCGCTCCGGCGAGCCGGGTGCTGATGGTGCTTCTTTTTATATAAGAGGTATATCTACTTTTAGTGGCGCTACCAATCCATTGATCATTTTAGATGGTGTAGCTGTGTCGCAAGGCGATCTTAATGCACTGGCACCGGAAGTAATTGAGAGTTTCTCGATTTTAAAAGATGCAACAGCTACTGCCATATATGGCTCAAGAGGTGCCAATGGGGTAATGATAGTAACAACAAAGCGTGGTCGTAATATAGACAAACCACGGATCAACGTTCGTATAGAAAATTCAATTTCGTCACCTACCTCTGTTCCCAAATTTGTAGGTGGTGCCCGCTATATGGAATTGTATAATGAAGCGGTACTAGGCCGCGGCACCGGTGAAATTCCTTACTCTAAGGATAAGATCGACGGTACCCGCGCTGGTCTTGATCCTTATCTTTACCCGGATGTGGATTGGTACCATGAGTTGTTTAAAAGCAACGCCATGAACCAAACAGCAAACGTGAATGTAATGGGCGGTGGCCAAAAAGTGGATTATTTTATGAGTGCCACTTTTAATAATGACAATGGAATTTTAAAAAAATTCAATGTCAATTCTTACGATAACAACATTACAGTGCGCAGGTATTCTTTTCAAAACAACCTGCATGCGGATCTAAGTTCTACAACGCAGATGTCCTTAAAGATCAATACACAATTCAGAGATTTTCATGGTCCATCTAAAAGTGCGTCCAGCATATTTGGTGACATTATGAATGCCAATGGAGTTGATTTTCCACTTATGTTTCCTGCAGATTCAGGCAGCAAAAGTGTACGGTATGGTGGCAAAAGCGGTGGCCGTTTCAATGATGGATTTTTAAGTCCCTTTGCTGAAATGGTGAAAGGATACACGGATAATTTTCAAAGCACTTTAGTAGCGGTTTTAGATGGTGAGCAAAAATTGGATGTAGTAACCAAAGGCCTTTCCTTTAAAGCCCTGGCTTCCTTTAAAAACTGGAGCAATACCAATACCGTTCGTTCAAAAGGATATAATCAGTACCAGGCTTCCAACATTGTAAAGAGACCTGACGGAACATATGCCTACGATATTTCAAGAGTAGGTACGGTTCAAAATGAAACGCTTGCTACCTCTAATGGTACAAGCGGCGACCGCACACTTTATTTTCAGACTTCATTAGATTACAACCGTACCATTGCCCGCAAGCATGCGGTTTCAGGATTGTTGCTTTACAATCAGCAAGAGTATAATATTAATAATCCTTCAGACCTGATCACATCTTTACCAAAGCGTACGCAGGGTATTGCCGGAAGAGCTACTTATGCTTACGATAACCGGTACCTGGCAGAAGTAAACTTTGGATACAATGGATCAGAGAATTTCGCAAAAGGAAAGCGTTTTGGTTTCTTCCCATCAGCAGCTTTAGGCTATGTAGTAAGTAATGAAAAGTATTGGGATGGTTTAGCTAATACCGTGAGTCTTTTGAAATTCAGAGGTTCATGGGGATTAGTGGGTAATGATCAAATTGGCGGAAGTCGCTTTGTGTATTTATCAGATATAAACTTGAATGGACAAGGATATACCACAGGTATTAATCAGGATTATACACGAAATGGTCCTAGCTATTTACGTTTTGCTAATCCAAACATATCATGGGAAGTAGCAGAAAAAATAAACGTAGGAATGGACATGCAACTGTTCCGCAAGTTGAATTTTGTATTGGATGTATTCCGCGAAAATCGTACAGGGATCTTTTTAACCCGTAACATTATTCCTGAATCTTTTGGCACATTGGGAACAACGGTTTATGGTAATTTGGGAGCGGTTAAAAACCAAGGTTTTGATCTATCAGTTGATTACCAGGGTAAGATCAGGAAAGATTTTACAGTAACATTAAAAGGAACATTCACCTATGCACACAATACGGTAATTGAAAATGACGAACCGGCTTTTACCAGATATAAAAATCTTTCCCTTGTAGGCCATCCTATCAATTCCTTATTGGGATATACTGCAGAAAGATTATTTATTGACGGTGCAGAAATAAACCGCAGCCCCTTACAGCAAATTGGTGGTTTTGTGGCCGCAGGCGATATTAAATACAGAGATATCACCAATAGTATTGATGGTTTGAATATGATCAATAGCGATGACCGTACTTATATGGGTTTCCCTACCGTGCCGGAAATTGTTTATGGTTTTGGTCCATCATTCCAATTCAAAAAACTTGATCTTTCTTTTTTCTTTCAGGGTGTAGCACGTACTTCGTTCTTTATAAATGGTTTCCATCCTTTTGGAACCAGTGATACCCGTAACGTACTGAAGTTTATTGATGATGATCATTGGAGTCCTAAAAATCCAAACATCTTTGCAGCTTATCCACGGTTAAGTAAATTAGAAAATCCAAATAACACTGCTAATTCCAATTATTGGTTAAGAGATGGTTCCTTCCTGAAACTTAGGAATGCGGAGATTGGTTATTCTTACAAGTTTGCCAGGTTTTATTTGAGTGGATACAATGTGCTTACTTTTTCTAAATTCAAACTATGGGATCCTGAGCAAGGTGGAGGAAATGGTTTAGGTTATCCAACGCAACGCATTGTTAATTTCGGAATACAAATGGGCCTTTAAAATAAAATTATCATGAAAATAAAATATCTATTTTTTCTTTTATTGTTGACGGGAGTTCTTTCTTCCGGTTGCAAAAAATTTCTTGACATTGTGCCGGATGAGCGGCCTACAGAAAAGGATGCATTTAAAGATGTATTTGCTGCAGAAAATTTTTTATACTCCTGCTATGCACCATTGCCAAATCCAAGGTCCACTACTACTTCTATTGACTTTTTAACGTCTGACGAAGTAGTTACTGCCTTTGAACATGAAACCTTTGCACAATTTCCAAAAGGAAACTTTACGGCATCTAATCCGGTAATTTCTTACTGGAGTACTTTATACAAGGGAATCCGTCAATGTTATATTTTGATTGATAATGTAGATAAAACTCCTGGCCTACCTGACGATAAAAAAACATTGTACAAATCAGAGGCAAAGTTTTTAGTGGGGTATTATCATTTCTTATTAGCCCGGATGTATGGTCCCATCATTATTCAAAAAAGTGTAGCAGATATTGAAATGCCTTCTGCTAGTTACCCAGGCCGCTCCACCTATGATGAGTGTGTCACTTTTATTACGGATATATTAGATGAAGCTGCCACAGGATTGCCGGTAAGACACATTACTACCTCCGATTTTGGACGTGCCACCAGCATTGCGGCAAAATCAATCAAAGCAAGAATGTTGTTGTATGCTGCTTCTCCGTTATTCAATGGTGGAGGCGGATTGCAACCAAGCTTTTATGGCAATTTTAAATCTAAGGATGGCAAAAATTTAATCAGCACCACCTTCGATAAAGCAAAGTGGAAAAAAGCAGCTGACGCAGCTAAAGAAGCTATCACTTTAGCAGAAAGTGCCGGCCATCAATTGTACCAATACAATTCTTCAGTAGGCTCTGACCTTCCGTCGGACCCAATTGAAAAAAACCTGCGTTTCACATTTGTAGATAAAAATTCTCCGGAAGTAATTTTTGCCGATACCCGGAGAGAAGGAATTTACGACCTGCAAAATAAGTCGACACCATTTACAGGAAATGGTACTGCCTGGAATGGAGTAGCTCCTACACTGACGATGGTGGAACAGTTTTACACTAAAAATGGTTTGCCAATTGATAAGGACCCTTCTTTTGATTTTGGTGGACGGTATGGCATTGCCACCGGTCCTAATGGAACTACATTAAAGCTTAATCTCGATCGTGAACCAAGGTTTAATGCCTGGGTAGCTTACCACAACAGTTATTATGAGATCATTCGCGGTACGCAAAAACAAGTGCTAATGAAGTTTCGCAAGAATGATGCACATGGTATTCAAGGAAGAAGCAACAATTATTCTCCTACCGGATATTTAAATAAAAAAGGTGTGCATCCCCTGACCGTGCAAGATCAGCTAAGCGTAACCCAAAATTATCCTTGGCCCGTAGTGCGCCTTGCAGAACTTTATCTTGATTATGCGGAAGCTCTTATTGAAAATGGTCAGGATTTCGCCACAGCAAAATTATATATTGATAAGGTGCGTACCCGTGCCGGTATTCCTACAGTGGATGTAGCTTGGGCTACAGTAGGAGGTGCTAATGATCAAACTACGTTACGCTCTATAGTAAGACAGGAGCGCACCATTGAACTTTATTTGGAAAATCATCGTTTCTGGGATCTTAGACGTTGGATGATTGCAGAACCATTACTTGGTGCAAAAGCAAAAGGAATGAACATTCAGGGAGTTACTGATGCAGACTTTTTCAAAGTAACTGAAGTTGTTTTTCCAAGAGCTTTCCGGGCACCAGCATTCTACCTGATGCCTATCCCAATTGCGGAGATCAATAAAAATGAAAACCTTATTCAAAACCCAGGTTATTAAACAAAAGTGAGGATCACCATGAAAAATATTTTATTTATAGCGTTTGCTCTTTTCCTTTTTTCCTGCAAAAAATCAGAAGTAGCCATCAGCGCTCCATCAGAAGTAAGCGCGGTACAAGTGCAGCCCCGCGTGGGCGGTGCTCTTGTACAGTGGAAGTTGCCAACAGACAGCAACTTTCTTTACCTGGAAGTGCGGTACCAAAAGAAAGGAGAAACCGTGATTACCAAAGTAAGTAAGTACACCGATTCCGTACTGATTGACGGATTGCTGAACAAGTTGGAATATAATTTTGAAGTGCAAGCGTTCAATGCAACTAAGAGTGGAGTGAAAGGTGGAAACATTGCTAAAGTAGGCCCGGTAAGACCCATTCGTCGTGGAATTGCTACGGCTTATTTCCCGGCAGATCTTACAAAGCTTCCCGTCACGGATGCCATGATTGATACGTACACTCAGGAATCATCTGAAGGTCCAAAAAAGAACCTGGTAGATGGTGACCGTCTTACCTATTGGCATTCTGCATGGTCTGCTGGCGTGGCTCCGCTACCGCATTGGATCAAAGTGAATAATGCAACTGAAACCAAGCTCGGTGCTATTAAATATTATTTCAGAAACAATACATCTCTCTCTGGCAGACCAACTCAATTTGCTTTGGAAACCAGTACAGATGGATTAGCATATACAAGAGTGTATACTTCAAAAGCAGGCCTATCGGTAGCTGCTCCGCCTACACAGGAAAACGTGCTTGCCTTTGATAAAAATTATAGTTCCAAGTATTTTAGAGTAATGGTTTTAGACGCTGGCGGCGCCGGTGTTACTTACGTTACTTTAGGTGATATGAGTTTTTATTCAATGCGTGAGGAGTTGACCGATATGGAATTAGCAGCTGAAGCAAACTATTAATTCTTTTTACAAATGAAAGGTGCGGTCCCTTATATGGGCCGCACCTTTTTTATTTAATTTATTTAAGGCATTGAAAGGCATTGCGGTACTATCAATATTCTCTAATTGTTAAGAATTTAGTTAGCCCCTTTATATTATTTAAGTTGATGTAACTCCTTTGCTATTTATAAAAAAGGCCACTGCAAAAATCTGTGGTTTACCCGCATTTATTATTTTCTTTTTATTCCAATTTTAGGATGATTGTATTGCTATGGTTGGAGATAAAATCGTGTAAAAAATTATCTTTTCGATTGTAAATAATCGAAGTGATTAAAACAGTTGACTCCTTAATTTTATTCTTAATTCCATCTTTTACTTTTTACCTTGTATTTATTACTAATGCTTTATCAGCCCGAAATAAAAGTCAATGAAAAAGAAGGAATTCTTTTTCAAAAGAACTTATAAAAATCACCTACTATGTTTTTTCAAAATACTACTTGCAGAATGAAAAAGATCTTTTTAATAATCATTGTTCTCCTCTTTAATTCCTTTTTGCAAGCACAAGATGTTTCGTACACTTCCGGTACCAATGGATGGAAAGAAGATTCTTTAGGCAACCATCGAGCCATAGTATTGTTCACCGGAAAAGGCAGCGTAGCAAGGGTTTCAATTCAATGGCGACGCCCCGACCATAATCCTCAATTAAAGAGAATTATTATTGAAGATGCGAAAACAGGAACTAAAATTACCAATGTAAAAACCGGTGCTATCACTAACGAAAGCGGCGATTTATTTTTTGAACCTCTTTCCGGAGCGGGTACATATTATGTGTATTACATGCCGTACAAAAACGAAGGCCGGTCCAATTATCCCAAAGGAGTTTATCTGTTGCCTGAAGAAACAGCGTCTTCCCAATGGCTGCAAACCATTGTACCAAATATGCCTTTTAATGCAATGGTAAAAAGCATTCAATCCATTAACGATTTTAATAGTTTTTATCCAATGGAGGTTATTGCAACTGAAAAAGAAAAAAAGGATTTGATCAGTAAAAACAAAAGTCTTCCATTTATTATTTTTCCGGAAGACAGGATGTTTCCCATCAAAATGAAAAATACAATACCGGAACGTTGGGTGCATCAATCTTCTGGTGCAACATTTAGTGGTGAGGCAGACCGCGGAGAATATTATGCATACCAATTAGGCATTTGGGCGTTGCAGGATTTAAATAAGATAACCATAAACTTCACAGATCTAAAAAGCAAAGGTGGTGGTGTGATTCCGGCTGGCGCAAGTTCTTGCATCAATTATAGTGGAGTAGATTATACAGGAAAACCATTTCGCAAATTGGTGTCTGTTCCTAAAAATGGGGTGCAGGCAATGTGGTGTGGGGTGGAAGTTCCTATAGAAGCTAAGCCTGGCATATACAGTGGCAAAGCCGTGATTTCTGCTAATGGAAATAAAGCCCAAGAGGTTGCGATTTCAATAACGGTAACAAATACCATAGCGGTGGAAGGTGGAGTAAATGAACCCCAAAAACAAACCCGGTTAAAATGGTTGAACTCCACAATGGCACAGGAAAATACGGTGATCGCTCCCTACACTCCACTGCAAGTACAAGGTCTTTCCATTCAAATGTTAGGAAGAAAAGTGCTTTTAAATAATGACGGATTTCCGGCCCAGATCCAAACTTTTTTTACTCCGGAAATGACCGGATTTCAAAAAGATCCAAACAACATTTTGGCTGCCGCCATGCAGTTTGAGGTAACCCCTGAGGGTAAGAAAATAGATTGGCAATACCGAGGAGTAAAGTTTATACAAAAAAGTGCGGGTACCGTACAATGGACGGCTACTACTACTTCTGAAACCTTGCAGATGGACGTTGCTGCTTCTTTAGAATTTGATGGATTCATTCATTATTCCGTTTCCTTCAGAGCATTAAAAGATATAGAACTTAAGGACATTGCACTTCGTATTCCTTACAACAAAGAAGCAGCGAAATATTTAATGGGGCTTGGTCAAAAAGGGGGGAACCGCCCCGATAACTTTAGTTGGAAATGGGATGTAGCCACCAAAAATCAAGACGGTGCGTGGATTGGTAATGTAGCTGCCGGATTGCAATTTTCCCTTCGTGATGAAAAATATGTGCGTCCATTAAATACTAATTTTTACCTGCAAAAACCATTGCTGCTTCCGCAATCATGGGGCAATGGAGAAAAGGGAGGAATAACGGTAAAAGAAAAAGGAAAGGAAGTAATGGTTACCAACTTCAGTGGCGAGCGCAGCATGAAAAAGGGAGATGTATTGTATTATAATTTCACCTTGCTTATTACTCCTTTTCATCCCATCAATACTGACTTTCAGTGGGCCACTCGCTTTTACCATAAGTACGATAATCTAGAAACCATAAAGGCAACCGGAGCTACAGTGGCCAACATACATCATGCTACGGCTATCAATCCGTGGATCAATTATCCTTTTATTGAATGGAAAAAAATGAAAGAATATATTGATGCAGCACACAGCAAGGGGTTGAAAGTAAAAATTTATAATACAGTGCGGGAACTCTCTAATCATGCCTATGAAACCTTTCCAATGCGCAGCCTCGGGCATGAGATCTATTCACCGGGAAAAGGCGGAGGATACAGTTGGCTGCAGGAGCACCTCGATAGCGATTATATTGCCGCCTGGTTTGTGCCGGAGATAAAAGATGCTGCTATTGTAAACAGTGGCATGAGCCGATGGCACAACTACTATGTGGAAGGCATGAACTGGCTGGTACAGCATGTAGGCATTGACGGTATTTATTTGGATGATGTTGCCTTTGATAGAGTGACCATGAAGCGCATTAAACGGGTACTGACTAAGGACGGCCACCCTGGGATCATTGACCTTCATTCTGCTAATCAATACAATAAAAGTGACGGCTTTAATAATAGTGCCAATTTATACCTCGAACATTTTCCTTACCTCAATAGGTTGTGGTTTGGTGAGTATTTTGATTACGAAAAATCAGACCCTGATTTCTTTATGACTGAGGTCAGTGGAATACCGTTTGGACTGATGGGAGAGATGCTGCAAAATGGAGGCAATCCATGGCGGGGAATGATCTA
>JBDSBL010000118.1:0-8947 GCA_039921625.1 Chitinophagaceae bacterium | reverse complement strand
ATTCATTTCTTTTGCGATACAGATTGATTCTTAGAGATTGCAATTCGGAACTAGCGGCATCTTTTACGGTACCCGTTTCATCTATTACATCATCTATAAGTGCAACGATTGTTTTTTCATAATAGGTGCCTTCTATTACTTGTCCCAAAGCACTGTAGGCAGTTTTTCGCTCCGCATCAAACCACCGGAAAATGCTTTCAATACTTAAAGAAAGTTTCTTAATATTTAGCAATTGCTCACCAACTAATAAGGCTCCGGGAATGCCCAAAAGTTTGAGGTCTTTTGTCAGATTTAGTATTGTATCATTTGGAAAATAAATTCCGTTCAGCAGTAATTGTTTGTATTCATGTGACTGCTTTAATTCCCGATCTATAAAATCTTTCCTCGTATGTATGCGCAAGTCATCTGCTTTGGATTTAGCATATTCCGTTTGGCATTTTTGATGCACTAAAGATTTTACTTTATCAAATTCTAATTGAAAGGTGGCTGATTCCGGATATAATCTCATGTAATAATCGAAATATAAATAATTGCAAAGTTATGGTTGCTCTCTTTTTATCTTAAGAGAAAGCGAAACCTTGTCCAAACCTTGTGTTAAAACGTCCTTATTGTCGTTAATTTACTTTTAAGTAAAGCAAATTTGTACCACAAGTTTATTTCAATGAACAAAACAGTACTTTCTATGTTTATTCTGGCAGCAGCATTTGCAAGCTGTTCATCAGAAACAAAGTATAAAAATATGAGTGCCTCCCTTTCCTCCATAAATGATAAAGTAGATACAGCCACTTTTGGTACCGGATGCTTTTGGTGCACCGAAGCCATTTTTGAGCAATTAAATGGTGTATTAAAAGTTACCTCTGGCTACTCTGGAGGACAAGTAAAAAATCCAACTTATAAGCAAGTATGTTCTGGTGAAACAGGCCATGCAGAATGTGTGCAGGTACAATACGAACCAGATAAAATTTCATTTGAAGAATTGTTAGAAGTCTTTTGGCAGGTGCATGATCCTACTTCTTTAAACCGGCAGGGAGCGGATGAAGGAACACAGTACCGTAGTGCCATTTTTTACCACAATGAAGAGCAAAAAGAAAAGTCTGAAAAATATAAATCAGAACTAAATAAAAGTGGCGCCTTCAACAAGCCGATTGTTACAGAAATTACTGCTTTTGAAACTTTTTATCCTGCAGAAGATTACCACCAGGAATACTATCAGAATAACAAAAATGCTAACCCTTATTGCTCCATTGTTATCAGGCCGAAACTGGACAAATTTCAAAAAGTTTTTGCCAAAAAATTAAAGACCAATTAATGTATCTTGTTGGGCATTTGCTATAACAAGTACTTATGACCAAACTAATTCTTGCAACCCTTTTTTGTTGCCTTTCCACTTTATTTACTGATGCCCAAACCAATTTGCCGCAAGTTGAAATGGTGAGCTCCGGCACTAAAACCAGTCTTCGAGGGTTGAGTGTAGTCAATGACCGTGTAGTATGGGTGAGTGGTAGCAAAGGCACTATAGGCAAATCAACTGACGGCGGCAAAACCTGGAAGTGGGTGCAGGTAAAAGGATTTGAAGACAGAGACTTCCGCGATATAGAAGCGTTTGATGCCAGTACCGCACTCATCATGGCAGTGAGTTCTCCAGCTTATATTTTAAAAACAATAAATGGTGGCGATACATGGAAAGCGGTTTATGTAAATAGCGATTCAGCCATGTTTCTCGATGCAATGGATTTTTGGAACGAAGATGCCGGAATAGTTATTGGCGATCCAATTAATGGAAAAATATTTATTGCCCGCACTTTTGATGGAGGAGATAGCTGGAAAGAAGTTCCTCAAGCATTTAAACCAACTGCTGAAAAAGGAGAAGCGCTCTTTGCTGCAAGCGGCACTAATATTCGCCCGTTGGACAGGGATGAAGCAGTATTTGTAACTGGCGGTACCGTCTCCAAAATTTACATTCGTGACGGCGCAACAAAGCTTCCTTTATTGCAAGGAAAAGAAACTACCGGTGCCAATTCTATTGCAGTAATTAAAAACAAAAAAAAGAATGGCGGTAGCAACCTGATTGTAGTGGGTGGCGATTTTAATAACCCCGAATCTGACTCACTAAATTGTTTTTATTCTACCAACCATGGCAAAACATGGAAGGCACCAAAAACACCACCACATGGATATAGAAGCTGCGTTGAATACCTATCTAAAAATCAAGCAATAACCTGCGGTATCACAGGCGTTGATTATACTTTTGATGGAGGTAATACCTGGAAATTAATTAGTAAGGAAGGATTTAATACCTGCCGTATTGCTAAGAACGGATCAGCTATATTCCTGGCCGGATCCAATGGTAAAATTGCAAAAATTATAGTGCCCCAAAAGAAAACAAAAAGCAAATTATAGCTCCTGCAAAATATCTTTTACAGATACCCTTTTTCGGTAATCTGCATCAAAATATCGAAAGGTAATAGCACCATCTTTATTGATAATGTACACGGCAGGAACAGGTAAGGAAGCCTTATCCTTTTGGTCGTTATTTGCTAACAGATCGATGCCTGCATTTTTGTAACGGGCGATGGTTTTTTCATCTACTGCAAAAGAAACTCCATATCCTTTAGCAATCTTCATGTCCTTGTCGGAAAGTATGGAAAAAGAAGCCTTTGTTTTTTCTACTGTTTTCAATATGCCTTCCGCATTTTCCGGAGAAATGGCAATCACTTGTGCTCCTTTAGCAGTAAGGTATTGAAGAGAATCCTGGAAGTGACTTAATTCTTTGTTGCAATACGGGCACCAAAAACCACGGTAAAAAACAATCACCACCGGGCCTTTTTTACGCAGATCTTTTAAACTTATTTCTTTGCCATTCTGATCTTTGCCTTTAAAGTCAGGAGCCTTAGAATTAATGAACAATCCTTCCGGTTTGTCTTGAGCAAAAGAAGTAAAAAAGGAAAAAGTGAAAAGAAGCAAAGGGAGGAATAATTTCATATAGCAACGTTTGATTTCAAAGTTAAATTGAAAGGAAGATGAAATGACGAAGCAATCAGTTGTATTAACAGTTTATTGGAGATAGCTGTCTAAAATCGATTTAATGCTTTATAGGAGAACATCAGGAAGTGAATAATCACCAATGAAAATGTAAGTGAATTGATCAGAGTATTATTTCTGTAACAATAAAAGAGGTAATAAAAACTTTATTGTCGAAAGCTTTTCATTCCTAAAATTTTAGAGGCTGCTTCCATTAATTCAAGCTTCTAAAATCTACAGAAACTAATTTACTGACACCAGGCTCCTGCATGGTGACGCCATAAATAACATCCACCGTGCTCATGGTAGTTTTATTGTGTGTTACGATAATGAACTGAGAATTTTCACTGAATTCGCGAATCATTTTGGTGAACTTTCCTACGTTTGCATCATCAAGCGGTGCATCTACTTCATCCAAAATACAAAAGGGTGCCGGTTTTATAAGGTAAATAGCAAACAACATAGCTGTGGCGGTAAGCGTTCGTTCGCCTCCACTCAATTGATTAATGCTACTCGGTCTTTTTCCTTTCGGTTTTGCTATTATATCTATTCCTGTTTCCGCCAAGTTTGCCGGATTTTCCAATACCAGGTCACAAGTATCATCTTCCGTAAATAGGGCTTTAAAAACCTTCTGAAAATTTTCTCGCACCTGGTTGAACGTTTCTAAAAACTTTTGGTTGGCCGTTGTTTCCACTTCGGAAATGGTTTGCAACAAACTATCTTTTGCCATTACCAAATCATTCTTTTGCTCAATTATAAAATCATACCTTTTTTTCATTTCATCGAAAGCCTCAATAGCAGTTGGATTCACCTCACCTAAATTTTCTAATCGCTTTTTCATGCGGTCTGCTTTTTCCTGCAATTCTTCCGCTGCTGTGGTGCCGGTTCGGGGCTCGTCTAAAATGTCTTCCAACTTAATTCTAAACTCTACATTCAACCGTTCTTTCATGCCGGCTAATTGTAATTTTACATCTGTTAGCTTGTCTTTAATAGCGCTTAAAAGTTGTTCTACGCCTTCTTTCTCCTTTGTTAACTGCCGCAGCTCACTTTCCTTGGAGCTTAATTCATTTCTTAAATTATAATATGACTGGTCGGTTTCATTTACTATTTTTTCTTCTTCCTCACGGCGGCGCATAAGGTCAAACAATCCTTCTTCCACTCCTTTCAAATTAGTAACCAGTTGCGCAATATCCGAAGCGGTTTGCGCCAGTTGTTGTGCGTTGTTTTGCACTTGAGTTTTAATGTCGTTTAACTGATTTGTTTTGAATAAAAGCTCTTGTTTTAATGCGGTTAGTTTGCTCTGCTGCCGGGCTACCTGCAAGTTTATTGCATTGTATTGGGTATTGATTTCATTGTACCCAATTTCAATATTTCGATAGTCCGTTTCTGCTTGCTGTAGCTGGGCTGTATAATCTGCTACTGATCCATTCAGCTGTACCAAATCTTGCCGCACATTTTCTACTGAACTTGTGGCTTGCTCTAATTGCAATTGCAGGTCTTCTCCTCTTTTTTGTGAAGATGTTTGTGTGTGATGTAAATTTTCTAAACGGTTCTGAACATTGTACGCCTCATTATTCAATTGTTGAATTTCCCGCTCGGTATCGCGTATGGCTGCCTCCTTCAAATCGGCATTAAATTGTTGCACTTCTTTTTGCCGTTCTCCAATTTGGTTAGAGAAATTATCAACGATAATCTTTTGCGCCGCTATTTCCTCTTTTAATTTTTCCAGGTTCTTTACCCTACCAATTTTTTTTCCTTCAAAAAGTCCTACGCTACCGCCTTTCAACGTATACAACCCTTTTACATATTTACCGTGCCGTTCCAAAATGATATTCCCTTCATTGTGTTCCAGCGCAGCTTCATTGTCTGCTATAAATACATTACTCAATAGTTGTTCTGCCAATTCTTTGTATTCGCTATCCACCTCTATTACATCCATTGCCGGAATAGTGCCTTCCGGTGTGGTACCTATTTTTTCTTTTCCACTTTCTACTTTATTTAATAAAAAGAAGTTGGCCTTTCCTTTTTTTGCCGCATCTAATAAATGAATAGCCTGCAATCCTTCACTTAAATTTTTTACTACATAATAACTGAGGTAGGGCTCCAATACATTTTCTACCGCAGCCCTGTATTCTTCTTGTACATAAATAATATCTGATAAAATAGGTGCCGTGTGATTCCAACCTTTATTGTTGTGCAAAAACTTTACACTCTCCGGATATCCTTCCATGCTATCCACCAGGCTTTTCAACAGGTCGTGCTCATTTTTCTTTGAATCCAATTTCCTGTTTTCTTCTGCCAGCTTTGCCCTAAGGGTTTCTACTATGCCTTGTGTATTTAGTATTTGCTCTTTTGTATTTTGATGGTGTTGCTGCAATTTTTCCAGGTCGCCTCTTTTAGTTTCAAGCGCTTTTCCTCTGCCCTTTTTTTCTACTTCCAGCTGTTGCATTTGCTTTTCGCGGGTAGTACGTTCTTCTTCCAAAAGGTGAATAGTGCGCTGCAAATTTTGAATAGACGTATCTGCCACAGCCACTTTTTTCTCGGCATCAAATTGATTTCGTTGCACCTGTTGAAATGAATTTCGCAAGGTATTCAGCAGGTTTCTTTTTTCATCTACCACTCCCCGCTGCGCATCTACCTGTGTGCGCACTTCGGCTACTTGTGTGCTTAAAGTGGCTATATTTTTTTCTTCATCCACTACCTGTGCGTGCGTAAAAGAAATGCTTTCTTCAATGCCGGAAATTTGTCCTTCTGCCCGTTGCAAGAAATCGTTGAGTGATTTTTCTCTTTCTTTTAAATGCTCCAGCCGTTGCGCCGCCAGGTTTTTTTCATTTTCTTTTGTGCGCACAGTTTGCACCAGTTCATTGAAGCTGATCTGCATGCTGTGCAGCGCCTTTTCTTTATCAATAAATGAAAGCCGCTCTACCTCCAAGGTAGCTTCCCGGGTGGCAATATTACTTTCAAGAGCAATCCGCTTATCTGTTTCCCTGTCCTGCTGTTCGTTTAATGTTTTGTAGGTGACGTTAAATCCTTCCAGCGCAGCCTTAGCCAATTCAATGCTGATCTCCCGATAATCTTTTTTTATTTCGTGATACTTCTCTGCTTTTTTTGCCTGGTTTTCCAGCGTTTTCAACTGATTGTTTATTTCAAATAAAAGGTCTTCTATTCGGGCAATATCCAGCTCGGTTGCATCGAGTTTTTGCTTTGCTTCTTTTTTTCGTGTTTTATAAATAGATATTCCGGCAGCCTGCTCCAGCATACGTCTGCGACTATTTTCTTTATCTTTTATAAGGTCATCTACCATCCCCAACTCAATGATAGCGTAGCTATCCGTAGATACACCGGTATCCATAAATAGGTTTTGAATGTCTTTCAGTCGGCAGGTTACATCATTTAACCGGTACTCACTTTCACCGCTCTTGTAAAACTTTCGGGTAATGGTTACTGTATTAAACTCTGTTGGCAATAAATTCTTCGTGTTTTCAAAAGTGAGACTTACTTCTGCAAGTCCACTGGCACTGCGGGTTTTAGAGCCATTGAATACAAGGCTGTCTAAGTTTTCTGACCGCAGGTGGCTTATCTTTTGCTCCCCTATCACCCACCGAATGCTATCTACAATATTACTTTTGCCACAACCGTTGGGACCAACAATGCCGGTAATGTTTTCGTCAAAATTGACGATTGTTTTATCAGCAAAACTTTTGAAGCCTTTTATTTCTAAAGATTTTAATCGCACATATCAGGTTTTAAAACGGGCAAATATAACCCAATGGGTAAAACCCGTGGTGTATTTTACCGGTACCCCATCACTGCTTATTCACGTTTTCTACACAATCCATTTAATTAAGTTAATACCCTTAGTATTTTTTACCGCTTGCCTAATCGTTAGTTGATAACAACTTACTTTTGCTTCTCCTAAACGAAAATTTATGATGACTGTAATAGTACCGACTGACTTTTCTGCCACGGCCAATAATGCCGTTCGTTATGCTGCCAAAATGCTTAAAGGCCAACCGGAAGCACAATTGGTGATCTACCACGTATATGAAAAAGCAGAGGAAGAAGGTGATACAGAAGAACACCTCGTAAAATTGAAAGAGGACCTCCAAACATCAGCATATATTAAAGTAGACACCAGGTGTGAGGAAAGCAATGATTTTATTGGTAGCCTCGAACGCTTATCTCGCCATTTAGATGCCGAATTAATAGTAATGGGTATCACCGGAAAAACAAGAATAGAACAAGTTTTTTTTGGTTCAAATACCCTAAAAATGGTGGAGCGTAATATCTGTCCGGTCATGATTATTCCACCGGCTGCCCAATTTACCCAAATAAAGAATGTGGCTTTTGCTTCCGATTTTAAAGACGTAGAAACAAGCATTCCTTTCGTTCCCATCAAAAAAATTATGAATCTTTTTTCTCCGGTATTGCACGTGGTTAATGTAAACAGCGATCATTATGTTTCCCTTACGGAGCAATATCTTGCGCAACGCAATGAGTTTCTTTCCATGTTTCAGGAATTTTCTCCTGAGTTTTATTTCATCGGCACGTCAGATGTGCAGGAAACATTGGTGCAATTTACTCATGATAAAAACATTGACCTGCTCATTACCATCCCGCGTCATCGTTCCATGTTTACCGGCATGTTTAAAAGCAGCACTACCAAAAAACTGGCCTATGAAAGTGCTATTCCCATTTTAGCAGCACATGAATAAAGCTTAAGTTATTCGTGCATTTTGAGTCGGCCCATTGTTGTGCTACCTTCGGCTTTGATGGAAGTAACTTTCTATCACAAGAGAAAGGTAGCCTGAACATTCTATGTATGAAGAATATTAAGTTAATTGAAGTTCCTTCCGAAATTGGTGCGGGTACCCGTGGAGCAAGTTTAGGGGTGGATGCTATTAAAATAGCAGCACTCGATTTCATGAGCAATTTTTTTGTGCATTTTCCTTGCGAAAGCATTCCTGTAGAAAATAAACTTCTTTATGAGCCCATTGAATCTCCATATGCAAAACGCATAAAAGGAATTGCATCTTTGTATGATAAGGTGAGCAAGTCGGTGGCGGGTTGTATCAAAAATAATTTTTTCCCCGTTTTATTAAGTGGCGATCACAGCACGAGCGGAGCCACTATTGCCGGTATTAAAATGGCAAAGCCGCAAAGTAAGTTAGGTGTCATTTGGATAGATGCTCATGCTGATCTGCATACACCTTATACCACTCCTTCCGGCAATATGCATGGTATGCCCCTTGCTATTTCTATCAACGAAGACAATAAAGAATGCGGGGTGCATGAATTGGATGATGAAACTTCCAAGTACTGGAACAGGTTAAAAAACTTAGGGGATATTGCGCCAAAAGTAGCACCAGAAGATATTGTATTAATAGCTTTGAGAGACTTTGAAAAAGAAGAGAAATTCTTGATTGATAAATACGGCATTAAGGTGATCAGCACAAAAGAAGTGCGTAGCAAAGGCCCGGAAAACGTGGTTCGTTCCGTGCTCCGTTATTTATCTGATTGCACAGATATTTATATTTCGTTTGATGTGGATAGCCTCGATTCCAGCATCAGCAAAGGCACCGGAACACCCGTAAACAATGGATTGCGCGAACGGGAAGCAGAAGATCTGATCTCGAAATTCATGCAAAACAGAAAAGTTTGTTGCTTTGAAATAACGGAGGTGAATCCCACTTTAGATAAAGAAAATTTGATGGCAGAAATTGCGTTTAATATTCTGCAACGCAGTGTCAATGTGTTGATGATGAGTTAAAAACCACCATTTTGAACTTTCTATTTTCAAGTTATCCTTTTAATTTCCAAACGTCTTCCTTAACCCTTCTTTAAAAGAAGTAGGCTGATAGTTTAAATCTTTTTTTGCTTTGCTAATATTGAATCCTGTTTTTAACGGCCTGCGAGCTGGTTGCAC
>JBDSBL010000117.1:0-5640 GCA_039921625.1 Chitinophagaceae bacterium | reverse complement strand
ATGAGCTTAACTACTTTCTTTGCATCTTCCTGCTTCAAGCCATTTCGCACCGGCACTTCTTTTTTCGTGACCTTTCCACTCGGGAAAGATTCTTTTGAAAAATCAAATGCCTGCGGATCTATTCCCTGTTTCATGGAGCGGCTTATTAAAACGTCTGTTAATTGTTTCATTTGCATATCACTGCCTGTTTCTAAAGATATTTTAGACTCTTTTTTATCAAGGTCAATGACGAGGTGAGACCCTTTAAAATCAAACCGGTTTTCAATTTCTTTTTTGGTCACGTTTACTGCATTGTCCAAGGTTTGAATATCTACTTTGCTTACAATATCAAATGAAGGCATGGCTGTTTACTAATTTATGATTGCAGATTTACGATTTTTTCTTTGTTACTAAAAAATGTTTTGAAAATGGGAGCAAAAAGAAAAGCAACCTCCGGTTGCTTTTCTTAAATATTTATTTCAACATTTAGTTTCCACTTCCAGCCCCTACTCTGTCAGTTTCTTCGCTGGCACTTCCCGCTCTTCTTTTGGCGGCTCCTGCGGCCTTTCCTTTGTTGAAGCGGTAGCTAAAAGCAAGATTTAGGACGCGGCTATCTCTGTTTTGCTGAAAGGCGGCATCCACATTTCCGTATTTAGAAATACCGCTGAATTTTTGGGTATTTAGAATATCTTTTACAGTGAGGCGAACTGTACCTTTTGTTTTTAAAATTTGCTTGCTCATTCCTGCTGCAATAGCCCCCATACCTTTAAATTTAATAACTCCTTCTACTCCCGGTGTCTGATACCACCCGCTTACTTCTCCGCTTAATGACTTACTTATTTTAAATTGTTGTGATCCGTTTAATTGCATCATAGTAGCAACAATACTTACTGGAATATTATTAACCAAGCCTTCAAATTTATTATTGGAAACAGATACATAAAAACTATTGGTCCACCACTTTGTAATTGAATTATTAACGCTTACGGAAAGACCGATCTGGCGTTGGCTCGCAATATTTGCCTGCCGCACATAAGTTTCTTGTTTCTCTGTATTTTGCTCCAATACTTGTTGTATTATGTCATTGGTTTTCGTGTAATTTAAGGTAGTGGTCAAAATACTTTTATAGGAATGGCTAAGCTCTATGTTGTTGCTAAATTGTGGTTTCAGGTTTGGGTTTCCCTGCTCATAAGTGTAGCGGTCTATATAAGATATAAAAGGGTTGAGACTTTCATAATTTGGGCGAAGAATGCGCCGACCATAATTTAATCCGAAGTTATTATTCTTATCCATGGTGTACTGAAAGAAGGCAGTTGGAAACAGCTGCGTAAAATGGCGTACAAACTGATCTCCGGATGTTTTTTGAGCTCCCTTTGCATTTGTATTTTCAACTCTTAACCCAAATTGTGCATTTATTTTTTTGGTAAGTGGAGAACTGAAATTTAAGTATCCTGCATTGATGTTTTCTTCATATATAAAGTAATTACTTCGGTTTAGATCATGCATTACTGATGTGTGGTGAATAGTGTCATATATCGCATTGTTATCTGTTCGTACAATGCTTGATTTTAATCCGGCTTCCAATCGGGCACCTTTCTTTAATGGTTGCAGGTAATCCATCCGGCCGCTGTAAATTTTTATAAGCTGTGGTAAAAATCCATTTAAAGTATCTCCCTTTTGAATAGTTTTTCCTGCCGCATCAAAATAATAATTGCTTAGGGATTGGTTGTTTTTGGAATCGTATGTGCTATAATCAAAATCAGCAGTCACTTCCTTTCCTGATGTATCTAAAACCCGGCGAAAGTTTACATTGGTGCTGAAGTTTTTCCATATCTCCTCTGCCCAAGTGGTGGATTTAGTCTGACTTTTTAAGTTCTTTTGTGCATCACTCAATAAGGAAATGGTGCTATTTCTATCTGCACCAGCTATAGAAAAACCGCTAAATACTACTCCATAAGTAGTGTTTTTATTGGCAAAATAATCTGCTCCCATTTTTCCATTAAGGGCATTATTGCTGTTGTTCAATCTGGATTTCTGATCAAATGAAACAGAAATGTTTTTGGATGCTTCTTCAAAAAAATTGCGCTGAATGGATAGATTACCAAAACCCTTACGATAGTTGTGGCTAAGGTTGGTAAATAAATTCACCTTTCCTGTGCGGTAATTAAAATTCAATCCTTCATTAATTTTTGGATAATGCCCTTGGCCGTATCCCAGATTAAGTGATCCATTATATCCAAATTGTTTATTCTTTTTAGTTTTAATATTAATAATACCTGCATTGCCGGCTGCATCATACTTTGCAGGTGGGTTGGTCATTATTTCAATTTGGTCCATTTGGCTCGACGGCATGCTGCGCAACATTGAAGCCAAATCGGCACCACTTAATTGGGTAGGCCTGCCATCTACCAAAACAAGTACTCCTGCTTTTCCTTTTAGGCTGATGTTTCCATCTTTATCCACCGAGATACCAGGCGATTTTTCCAACACTTCTAATGCCGAAGAACCAACATTTGTAACAGCCGCTTCCACATTTACAATGGTGCGATCAATCTTTTGTTCAATCAATGGCCTTTTGGCCGTAACAACTACCGTACTTAATGATTTTGATTGCAATAACAATTCAATTGGTGGAATGGAAATGGCGCGAGTAATTTCTGAGATTTCAAAAGGTTTAGTAAATGCATTTTGATGACCTACAGCTGTTACAGAAATTAAATACTTTCCGTTTTGAATGTTTTCAAAAAAATAGGCCCCTACTTTATTTGCCATTCCAATTTTTACAACCGAGGAATCCTTTCCGTTAAGAAGTGATATGGAAGCAGATTCAATCGTTTTTTTATTTCCATCAATTACGCTTCCGGATACTGTTCCAGCGTTTGTTTGAGCAAATAATTGAGTGGTAGAAAATAAAGCAGCTAAGATGGTAGTGGTTATAAGTTTCATTATTAAAAAATTAGTACTTGTTAATGAGTATTACAAAGTGAAATTAGGTACTATGTAATGCAAAGTATATGGTTTTATAATGAACGGTATTTTTTAATGATAATTGGTAGGCCGCATTTTGATGCATCTATAAAAATGATTGCCGTTAAAAAATGCAAAACTTAAAAAATTGACATATAGGTTTTCTTTACCCTGCCTGTACCACCCCAATTAAAAGTGAATAGTTTTATTTCCCAAACTCTATCCTATTTATTGTCTCTTTAACTTGCAACAAAACACTTAGGATGCTTATAGATTTTAGGTCAGATACGGTTACAAAGCCTTCCCCGGAAATGAGGGAGGCCATGTTTTCAGCAGCAGTGGGTGATGATGTTTTTGGAGAAGACCCTTCCATTAATGAGTTACAAACCCTTTCTGCTCAACTGTTTGGTATGGAGGCAGCATTGTATTGTCCATCCGGCACCATGACCAATCAGATTGCAATCAAGTGCCACACACAACCCGGAGACGAAGTAATATGCGACCACTCATCTCATGTATATCAGTATGAAGGCGGAGGTATCGCATTTAATTCAGGTGCATCCGTGCGGTTGCTTCATGGCGATTGTGGCCGCATCACTGCAGACCAGGTAAGCGAAGGCATCAATCCACATGACGTACATAAAGCCTATACCTCTTTAGTAAGTTTAGAAAATACATCTAACCGCGGTGGCGGCAGTTGTTATGAGCTTGAAGAAATTAAAAAGATAAAAGCAGTTTGCGACACACATCATTTAAAATTGCACCTCGATGGTGCCCGCCTTTTTAATGCACTTGTTGCCAAGGGTCAATCTGCAGTAGATTATGGGCAAGTTTTTGACAGCATTTCCATCTGCCTTAGCAAAAGTTTAGGTTGCCCGGTGGGAAGTTTGTTGTTGGGAGATCATGAATTTATAAAAAAAGCAAAACGAATTCGTAAAGTGTTTGGAGGGGGAATGCGGCAGGCAGGCTTTATGGCTGCAGCGGGTATTTATGCATTAAAAAATAACATTGATAGGCTGCAAGAAGATCACCATCATGCGCAGCAAATTGCCCTTGCCCTTAAAGAAAAAAACTTTGTAGAAAAGATATTACCCGTGGAAACGAACATTATCATTTTTAATTTAAAGACTCCACATATGGCGAAAGATTTAGTAGAGAAACTAAAAGAAGAATCAATATTAGGATATGCCATCACCCCTTCATCTGTCCGATTAGTTTTACATTTAGATATTACACCTCAGATGGTGGAGAAAACCATAAATACCATAAAAAATTTATAGATGTTACCACGCATTAATCCCACTACAACAAAGGCCTGGAGCGCATTAGAGGTACATGCCAAGGAAATGAAGCAACGAAATATTAAAGAATTGTTTCTGCAAGATCAGGATCGGTTTAAGAAATATTCTTATTGCTTTAGGGATATGGTTATTGACCTTTCCAAAAACATTACTTCAGATGAAACTATTAAGTTACTCCTACAACTAGCTAATGAGTGCAAGGTAAAAGAAGGTATTGAGGCGATGTTTTCCGGCGCCCTTATTAATGAAACAGAAGGCAGGGCGGTGCTGCATACGGCCTTGCGCAACTTTTCAAATGAACCTGTACTTACAGAAGGGAAAAACGTGATGGACGAGGTACGGGCTGTACAAAAACAAATGAAAGATTTTTGCGAAAAAGTGCACAGTGGAGAGTGGAAAGGATACACAGGTAAAAAAATTAAATACATTGTAAACATAGGTATTGGAGGTAGCGACCTCGGGCCATCCATGGTTACAGAAGCATTAAAACCTTATTGGGTGGAAGGCATACAAGCATACTTTGTATCCAATGTAGATGCTACTCATATAGTAGAAACATTAAAAAAAGTAACACCAGAGGAAACACTTTTTTTAATTGCATCCAAGACGTTTACTACCCAGGAAACGATGACGAACGCACTCACCGCAAGAGATTGGTTTATAAAAGCGGCGCAAGATGAAACGCAGGTAGCAAAGCACTTTGCGGCCTTATCTACCAATGAAAAAGAAGTAACAAAGTTTGGTATTGCTAAAGAAAACATGTTTCAGTTTTGGGATTGGGTAGGTGGTCGATACTCTCTTTGGAGCGCCATTGGTTTGTCCATTGCCTTAACGGTAGGTTTCAATAATTTTGAGGATTTATTAAAAGGAGCGAATGAAATTGATATTCATTTTAAAAACACGGAATTAGAAAAAAACATTCCTGTGTTGATGGCAGTTATTTCATTGTGGTACATCAACTTTTTTGGTTCACAAAGCGAAGCCATCTTACCTTATGATCAATACCTGCACCGCTTCGCAGCTTATTTTCAACAAGGAAATATGGAAAGCAATGGCAAAAGTGTAGATCGAAATGGAGAGCCGGTCACTTATGCTACCGGGCCTATTATTTGGGGCGAGCCAGGAACTAATGGACAGCATGCTTTTTACCAATTAATTCATCAGGGCACCTTGCTTATACCTTGCGATTTTATTGCTACCGCCATCTCGCACAATCCAGTAGGTGACCACCATGATAAATTATTATCGAACTTTTTTGCACAAACAGAAGCATTGATGAATGGAAAAAACGAAGAAGAAGTAACACAAGAATTAGAAAAACAAAATAAAAGTGCTGACCAAATAGCCAGATTGACACCCTATAAAATGTTTTCTGGAAACCGGCCTACCAATT
>JBDSBL010000116.1:0-12856 GCA_039921625.1 Chitinophagaceae bacterium | reverse complement strand
ATCTTGCCTGGATTTTGCTCCATTACACCTTTTAAATAAAGCCTGCCCCACTCATTATTTTTGGTAACAAATTGCTGGTACAACGGCAAGTATCTTCCTTGATAATTTTTTGCAAAAGTGCTCGCTAAATTATAGGCAAGGTCTTGCTGCAGCAGGTTCGCATCCGGATTATTGACAAAGGCTGCCCATTTATTATTGTCAAAGATCATGGTGTTATTAAAGATCGCCTCTGCATATTTTTGATACGTACCGGCCTTATCCAAAGCTCCATACTCATTGCGGATGGCTGTATACAATCCTTGTGGCTGCTGCTCTTTTGGAATATCATTATAATAAAGTTGCAATACAGATCCTACAATGTTTTGATCAGATGTTTTGTTCTCTGCTGTTAAAAATCTTTGTCGTGCTGCTGAGGCCGCATCTACCGCCTTTTTTATATCTGCAGAGGAGGCTCCGGGCCGAACCATTACGTTTTCAACCTGCTGCAAAGTGGCAGCAAATGCCAACAAGGGGGATCCCATGATGCCTTCATTAAAATACTGTCTCTGTAAGGCATAAGGCCTCCAGGCTCCATAAGCGGTGTTGAGGTCGTTGAAAATATTCTGGTACTCAGGTTTATTTGCGGCCCATTTTAAAAAGGCTTCTTCTGACTTTTTCTTTTGCCCGTATACATCATACTTTTTTAGTTGTTTGGTTTCGCCATCATAAAACTTCCAGTAATTGGCAATGCCTGCATAGTCAGATGCTAATTGAAGTTTGGTGGCAGGATCTTTTTTCATTTCCTCAAACATATACTTCAGGCGCATGTCCCGCAGCTTCACCAGTGATGGATTATTGATGTCGGTAGCTAATTGAATGCCTAATGAAGACTCATAACGATTGGTACCTCCAGGGTATCCGTAGATCATGCTGAAGTCGCCTTCTTTCACTCCTTTTAAGGATACCGGTAGAAACCATTTTGGTTTCAATGGTACATTCGCTGCACTGTAGCGGGCAGGTTTTCCATCCGCGGTGCCATACACTCTGAAGATGGAAAAGTCAGCAGTATGACGGGGCCATTCCCAGTTGTCCGTATCGCCGCCAAACTTACCCAAGGCCTCTGGTGGTGCGCCTACCAGCCGCACATCTCGATATATTTGGTACACAAAAGCAAGAAATTGATTGCCTTTAAATAAAGGACTTATTCGCGTTTCAATACTGTTATCCAGGTCAGACAATCTACGGTTTATAGATGCAATTACCTCTGACTGCCGGGTGGCTCTTTCTGCTCCGGAAAGGTTTTTTAAAGAATCCATTACCTCTTTTGTTACATCATCTATACGCATTAGAAATGTAACAGATAACGGGCCTCCGGGAATTTCTTCACTCTTGTTTTTGGCATAAAAACCATCACGTAAATAATTATGATCTATAGTGCTGGCGCCGGCTATTACTCCATAACCACAGTGGTGATTGGTAAAGATCAAACCTTGTGCGCTTACCAGCTCTCCGGTGCAGCCACCACCAAAAATGACAATCGCATCTTTTAAGGATGCTTTGTTCACACTGTACAATTGATCTTTGGTTAGCTTAAGTCCTTTTTTTACCATGTCATTGTACACCTGCTGGCCCAATAGCAAAGGAAGCCACATGCCTTCATCGGCAGAGGCTTTAAAGAATAGGGCAATCGTAAGAAAGGCTCCAAAAAATAGTTTTCGCATATTCCTCATGTTTTTATTCACAACAAACCTACTTAAAAATTGTACCGTGAAAAAAATGCTGTTTCTTGCAATCCATATTTTATAGATTAACGCTTATGAAAATTTCTAACCTTTTTACTGCAGCCTTGCTTTCGGCTGTTCTTTTTAATTCGTGCAAAAAAGAAGTTATCGAAAAGCCCGTGCCCGTGCCGCCAGTCCCTCCCATCAGCATTAGCCCGCCACCTCCTTTTGGTTTTTATGTAGTAGGCTATTTTCCAAACTATAGAACATTGGCTGATGTGCCGGACCAAAAATTTAAGATGTGCAATGTGATCAACTATGCTTTTTTTGGTGTGAACAGCAGCGGCACCTTGACCGTAAATAATGCCGCCCTTGTGCCGCAGGTAATTGCCAAAGCAAAAGCAGCCGGAGCTAAAGTAATGGTGAGCATCAATGATGGTGCTGGCGATGGTAAAACTAATTTTAGAGCAATGGCCTCCACGGCTACGGGGCGAAATACATTTGTAAAAGACCTGATGGCCAAGGTAAAACAATATGGATTTGATGGGGCTGATATTGACTGGGAATACCCATCAACCGCGGATGGCAGCGATGTTACTTTTGCTGCTTTAATGAAAGAATTAAGTGATTCGCTTCACCGCGATGCAAAGTATTATTTAACTGCTGCACTCACTCCCGGCAAATATGCCGGCAGCATCCGTGATGGCATTCGTACAGAAGTATTTGCGTACGCCGATTTTTTCAACATCATGGCCTACGATGATTTTAGCACCACCTCTCCGTACAAACACCACAGCGATTATAACCTGGCCGTTACTTGTTTAAATTATTGGTTGACAACCCGTGGTATGCCTAAAGAAAAGTGCGTGTTGGGTTTGCCTGCTTATGGCCGTCCATCGGGCATTACACAAAGCGGTACGATATTAACTTATAAAGAAATTTTGGTAAGAGGTGGTAGTTCTCAATCTGATTCTGCCATTGTAAGTGTTACCAATTATCCTAATTATACTATCTATTACAACGGACAACCCACTATTAAAACAAAAACGCTGCTGGCTAAAGACCGGGCAAATGGAGTAATGCTGTGGGAGTTGGGACAGGATGCTCTTGATGGAAACAGTTTGGTAAAAGCAGCCTGCGATGCTATTGGGCGACCGTATTAATAGGATTGCTTAAGAGTAAAACTAATAGAATGAAATGGTCTCTAAAACCATTCTCATTGATCACGCTTACGTAAATTTTTCTATTGTAATTATTGTGGTTCTATAGCTCCATTTTAAATAAATAAGTCATTGAATCGGGGCCATGAAGTAACTCGATGTTGTTGGTTACTGCAACATCGGGCTCCGATGAATAATACTAATGGAGGGAACATTATTAGGTACCAAACAACTGTGGCATCAACGGCAATCAGAGCAAGCGGGAACGATTTTTTTATCCTTTGATTTATGAAGAAATCAACAGAGCGGAATTCGGAAAGTATGGATGCCATAAAGCGGGCATTTGTTGAATTCCTTACTTTGCCTTCCCTGATCATTATCGGCTTTCTTTTGCTGGCGCTGGCTACTTATGCGCTGGACAGGTCTGATTTAGTTTGGTTGCTTCCGGCACGCACCCTTTTGAAGGCGCATGTATTTGCAGATGCAAAAGCTACCTCTGATCTGTTGAGTGCCATTGCTGCCGGTATTATTTCCGTTACTTCATTGACCATTACTTTATTATTGATTGTAGTGCAGCAGTCCGCTGCCTCTATGACGGCGCAGGTGTTTGACCAATTTTTGCGCCGCAAAACAAACCAGGTGTACTTTGGGTTTTTTGTAGGCTTGGCCCTGTATTCACTCATTACGCTGGCAACTGTAAATGATCCGTTTAACCCGGTCTGGGGCGGTTTTGTTGCCTTTATTCTTACCGTTATTGCCTTGTACTTATTGGTGCTATTAATGTACACCACCATTAACCAAATGCGCCCTGTTGAAATTATTGAAGCCATTCATGACCATATACTTACATCAAGAGAAAAGCAATTAGCCCTTATAAAAAGAACGAGGCGCACCTCACAATTTAAGGGTGCTTTTCAGCGAAGCATTTACTGTGATAAACATGGATACGTTGCCAATATCAATATAGAAAATCTGGATGATTCATTAAGTAAGATAACAGCAGAATACGAAGTGGTGCTACTGTTATCCATTGGTGGATTTATAGCTTACGGAGATGTGTTGGCAGAGGTTACGGTCAATGATCGGGAAAGCGAAGAAAGCATTGTAAAAGCAATTTTATCAGCGGTACATATAGACCGCCAACGGGATATTGATTTTGACACGGCTTATGGCATTGAGCAATTGGAAACTATTGCATGGACCTCTATCTCTACCGCCAAATCAAACCCCGCACCCGGGCTGCTTACCATTCGCTGTCTTCGAAATATTTTGGCTCGCTGGGCCGCAGCGCCACCCCTGGTTTATAGTAAGCAACTGCCCATTGTGTATGTGGATAATACGTCCGATAAACTAATGGATGCTTTTGAAACGCTGGCCATTGCATCTTCAGAATCCATGCAACACCAAAACTTTATAGAAATACTGCATAGCATCACTTTATTATTTGACCGGATGTCAACACAATTACAACAACGTACAGAAGATTTGTTGCTTCGTATTCTTTCTGCCCTTGGTGATCATGTGTTGACTTTTGAGTTGGAAAAAGCATTGTATGCCGTGTCAAAAAAAATGGAGCAATCTGGAAAAAGAGAGGTAGCCCAAGCCATTGAAAAGGCTACTGAACAATTGGCCCAATCAGTAGGTAAATTAAATTCCCGATCCACACGGGCTACTGCCTACAAAGATTAAGCGGCTTCTTTTTAAATGCAGGTATTAAAATAAAATCATTGCTTTTCCTTATTTAAAAAAAAAGGGAATGGCCTATTTTTACAACCTATGTCAGTGGATACATCCAAAGAACTCCAAAAAGAGACAACGGCTTTATTGCATAAAGCAAAAGAAGAAAAGGTAACACCTGACGACATAGAATTATTAAGGGAAGTACTTCGCTTTCATGAGTATCGTTATTATATTTTGAATGATCCTTTGCTGTCTGATTTTGAATATGATCAACTATACAAAGGCCTTGAAAAATTAGAGAATGAACATCCTGATTTAATTACAGCTGATTCTCCTACTCAAAGAGTAGGAAAAAGCCTGACGAAGGATTTTCCCAATGTATTGCACCTTGTTCCTATGCTCTCGCTGCAAAATTCTTATAACAGTGATGACCTTATTGACTTTGATCGCAAGGCAAGAGAGGCCACCGGTTTGGCAGAGATTGAATACTGTGTGGAGCCAAAGTTTGATGGCGCTTCTATCTCATTATTATACGAAGAGGATCGGCTTGTTCGGGGCGCTACCCGTGGAGACGGGGTGCAGGGCGATGACATTACTCCAAACATTCGTCAGATAAGAACGCTGCCACTTACAGCCCCTTTTTCCAGCTATGGGCTTAATAATGTGGAGATTCGCGGCGAAGTTTTAATAAACAAAAACAACTTTAAAAAATTCAACGAGGCCATAAGCGAGCAAGGACTTTCGCCATTAGCCAATCCACGCAATGCTGCATCAGGTACGCTGCGCATCAAAGATCCAGTGGAAGTAAGCCGACGCAAATTAGAAGCATTTGTATACCACATCAGCTATTATACTATCGATAAAAGCAAAGGAAAAAAAGCAGCTGACCAAAACGAATTGCTTACCCATTCGCAGGCGTTGGAGCTTTTATGGAGCTTAGGTTTTCGCAGTCCCAAAAAAGAAATGCAGGTAATAAAAGGCATTGAAAAAGTAATCCTTTATTGCAATGAATTTGAAGCAAAACGTGACGACCTGCCGTACGAAGTTGATGGCGTAGTGATCAAGGTAAATGAATTTGCACTGCAGGAACAATTGGGCATGACCACCCACCATCCGCGGTGGGCCATTGCCTATAAATTTAAAGCCCGGCAGGCTACTTCCAAATTAATAAAAGTAGAATACCAGGTAGGCCGCACCGGCAACATTGGCCCGGTAGCCAAGATAGAACCTGTGCCCATTGGAGGAGTAACGGTAACCTCCATTTCTCTTTTTAATGAAGACAACATACGGGAAAAAGATATTCGCATTGGCGATACCGTATTGGTAGAAAGAGCCGGAGATGTGATTCCTTATATTGTAAAATCATTGCCCGAACTGCGCACCGGAAAAGAAAAACCAATCATCTTTCCAACGGTATGCCCCGCCTGCGGCGATGACCTCGTACGATTGGAAGAAGAAGCAGCCTGGCGCTGTACCAACATTAATTGCTCCGCACAGGTTTTGGAAAAACTGTTTCATTTTGCCTCCAAAGATGCAATGGATATTCGCGGACTTGGCGAAGCTAATATTGAAAAATTTTATCACCTCGGCTGGCTTACTTCCATACCACAGATCTATCAGTTGGACTATCAAAAAATTAGTGAGTTAGAAGGCTTTGGGCCCAAATCAATCTCTAATCTGCAAACGGCTATCGAGCATTCCAAACAACAGCCACTGCACCGGCTCACCTATGCACTCGGCATCCGCTTTGTAGGCGAAACCACTGCTAAAACATTGGCCCATGCCGTAAAAAATATTTTGGATCTTCAAAAATTCAGCCTGGAAGATTTAATGCTGCTGGAAGACATTGGCCCTAAAGTAGCAGGCAGTGTGTATAGTTTTTTTCAAAACAAAGACAACATAAAAATTTTAAAAGAGCTGGAAAGCCTCGGCCTTCAATTAGAAAACGTAAAGAACCAACATACATCCGGAGGCAACCTGAAAGACCAAACTTTTCTTTTTACCGGCACATTACAAAAATTAAAAAGGAGCGAAGCAGAAGATTTGGTGGAGAAAAATGGAGGTAAGATTGTATCTGGCGTGAGCAGCAAACTTAACTACCTGGTGGTAGGTGAAGATGCAGGAGGCAAACTCGAAAAAGCAAAGAAACTGCCTTCCATAAAAATCATTACGGAAGATGACTTTTTGACTATCATCAGTCCTTAACAGGAAAAAGCAAAGAAACTTTTAAGCCTTCCAAATGTTTATAATAAATACGAAAATAGGGTAGCCGGCAACAGCAACCTTATTCAACTCCTGTTGTGTCACTCACTTGTACAGGAAGTAATTCTATGGAACAATAATCTATACATTTTTAAAAAATGGTGAACCTCTTTTTGACCTAAAAAAGTATTTCCTACGGCACCTCAAATTCTAATAACATCCATTCATGATAGAACCGCAAACGCTGAAATTTATATCCACTTTAAAAAAGAATAACAACCGGGAGTGGTTTGAAAAACACCGGCCGCAATACGAAGCAGCCCGCATTGATTTTCAAAACTTTGTTCAATTAGTAATTGATGGTTTTGGAAAAAGCGATCTGTCCATTGCCGGCCTCACAGCAAGGGATTGCCTCTTTCGTTTAAACCGTGATGTTCGTTTTTCAAAAGACAAATCGCCCTACAAAACAAACATGGGAGCTACCATAAAAAGGGAAGGTAAAAAATCTGTTTACGCCAGTTATTATTTTCACCTTGAGCCCGGTGCTTCTTTTGTAGGGGGCGGCTTATGGATGCCCGAAGCGGACAGTGTAAAAAAAGTGCGACAGGAGATAGATTACAATTGGGAAGAATTCAATTCCATTGTTACAGCTTCCAATTTTAAATCCGTATTTGGAGATTTGTACAAAGGAGGCGAAGTAAGCCTTGTAAACCAACCCAAAGGGTATGAAAAGGAAAACCCAGCCATCGATTATCTCAAATTAAAAAGTTTTATAGCAGAGCAAAAATTACCGGATGAGGCATTGACAAAAGCAACGCTTCATAAAAAAACAATAATAGCTTTTGAAACTTTACAGCCACTTATTTGTTTCATTAACCGATCACTACAAGAATAATATTATGGCAAAAGTTTGGTTTATCACAGGAGTTTCGAGCGGTTTGGGGCAGGCATTAGCCAATGCATTGTTGAGCAAGGGACAGAAGGTAGCAGCCACTTTTAGAAAGCCGGAACAAGCGTCCCATTTCAGTCTTTCCCATGCAGAAAATGCATTGGGTCTTGTGATGGATGTAACGGATGCCGCGCAAATAAAAGTAGCCGTGCAGCAGGCCATTACAGATTTTGGAACCATAGATGTGCTGGTCAATAATGCTGGCTTTGGAATGATTGGCGCCATTGAAGAAATAAGTATGGATGAGGCCAGGCAGCAAATGGATACCAATTTTTTTGGTGCGCTTGCAGTTACTCAAGAAGTGCTTTCCATTATGCGAAGAAATAAAAGCGGGCATATTATACAAATCTCTTCCGTAGCGGGTTTCCGGGCCTCTGCTGGTTTTGGTTTGTACAATGCCAGCAAGTTTGCTTTAGAGGGTTTTAGTGAGGCATTGGCACTTGAAGTAGCTTCTTTTGGCATTGGAGTGACCATTGTAGAACCCGGGCCTTTCCGCACCGAATTTGCAGGTAGTTCTGTACGCATGCCACAGCAAAAATTGGAAGAATACAAGGGAACTCCGGTAGCAGGCATGTATCAATATATTGACCGTGCCAATGGAAAGCAGGAAGGGGATCCGGCTAAAGCAGCGCAAGTAATTATTGACTATGTAGCAGAGGGCCGCAAAGAACTTCGGCTACCATTAGGCAAAACGGCAGTAGATGCTATTAAATTAAAATTGGCTAGTGTGCAAAGAGAGGTGGCCGCTAATGAAGCCTTAGCGTTGAGCACTCATTTTGAAAAATAAGTATAGAAGATTATGTAATGGTAATCGTGTGTTTTATTAAAAGATTATAATAAATTTTTAGAGAGCAAGTATTCTGCGATCTGCACGGCATTGGTCGCAGCGCCTTTGCGCAGGTTATCGCTTACTATCCACATGTTCAGCGTATTTGCCTGACTTTCATCACGCCGCAGGCGGCCTACAAATACATCATCTTTTTCATGCGCATCCATTGGCATTGGGTACTGTTGCAACGATGGATTATCTACAACGGTGATGCCGGCGCTAAGCTCTAATATTTGGCGTACTTCTGTAAGATCAAAATCTTTTTCAAAGGCTACATTTACCGCTTCGCTATGCCCACCCATTACCGGTATGCGCACGGTGGTTGCGGTTAATTGGATCGTATTGTCCCGCAATATTTTTTTTGTTTCATTTACCATTTTCATTTCTTCCTTTGTGTATCCATTTTCCAAAAACACATCTATTTGTGGAATCACATTCAGGTCTATTGGATATTTATAAGCCATTGGATACTCGCTATTTTCTCCTGTCACCATTTTATTACGTTCTCCCATCAGTTGATCTACTGCTACTTTGCCCGTACCGGTCACGCTTTGGTAGGTAGAAACCACCACTCTTTTAATGCCATATTTTTTATGCAAAGGATGCAAGGCCACTACCATTTGAATGGTGGAGCAATTGGGGTTGGCAATGATTTTATCGGCTGCTGTTAATACATCCGCATTCACTTCCGGCACTACCAACGGTTTATCCGGATGCATGCGCCAGGCCGATGAATTATCAATAACTGTGATGCCGGCTGCTGCAAACCTGGGTGCCCATTCCAAAGAAGTATCACCACCGGCGGAGAACAAGGCTACATGCGGCCTGGCAGCTATAGCTTCTTCCATAGTTACTATTTTATACCCCTTTCCTTTGTATCGTATTTCTTTACCTACAGACCGCTCTGATGCCACCGGTATAAGTTCATCTACAGGAAAAGAACGTTCTTCCAATACTTGTAACATTTTGGTACCTACCAGTCCGGTAGCTCCTACCACAGCAACTTTCATTTTTTGATATTTAATTTGGTTCAGCTAAAAGATTATTTTTACGGCACAAAAAAAGCCTTCCATTTTAAAGGAAGGCCTGTTTTATAAAATACAAAAACGTCAGGCTCCTTCCTTTGTAGCCATCTGTTTTAAAATTTGTTTTTTATTTGTAAGTAATGCCATGCGGTAGCGAAAATATAGGAAAACAAACGATCAGTCAAATTCAATCTTACTAAGAGAAATGGGGTATGTAAAAAGGGGTAAAAAATAAAGGAAGGATTTGTTATCTTTCGGTACACTACAAAATATGAAGCGTATAATATTGCTTTTGACCCTGAGCACCCTTTTTGGTTTTCAACCAATTTTTGCACAGATAACAGAAAATTTCAACGATGGAAATTTTACGTCAAACCCCGTGTGGACAGGCAATACAGGCGACTGGATTGTAAATACAGCCGGGCAATTGCAAAGCAACAATACAGTAGCCAATGCCACCTTTTATTTAAGCACTCCTAATGCGTTGGCCACGCAAACGCAATGGGATTTTTATGTGCGTCTAAATTTCAATACTTCGTCTTTGAATTATACCGATGTATATCTTACCGCTTCCGCAGCAGACCTTACCAATGCAAGCACTACCGGGTACTTTGTACGCATTGGCAATACGGATGATGAGGTATCCCTGTACAAAAAAGGGGTAGGCGGTGTGACGACAAAGATCATAGACGGTGCAAATGATGTGACCAACAACAGCGATAATGTGTTGCGGATTCGGGTGATAAGAGATGCCGCAAACACCTTTACCTTACTGCGTGATTTTGGTGCTACAGGCACCTACGTGAGTGAAGGATCTATAACTGATGCAACCTTCACTACCTCAGCTTACTTTGGCATATTGGTAAAGCAAAGCACCGCTTCCTTTTTTCAAAAACATTACTACGATGACATCTCAGTACAGCCGTATACACCCGACGTCACTGCACCTACCATTCAATCAGTTGCAGCTACATCAGCCACTGCTGTGGATGTTTTATTTTCTGAACCGGTAACGGCTGCCTCCGCCCAGGCAACCTCTAATTATACCGCTACAGGCAGTGGAAATCCTCAATCTGCTTTACTTGATGCTGCTAACAATGCATTGGTTCATTTAACCTTTACTACTCCTTTTTCAAATGGCGTCACTCAAACCTTAACCGTTACTAATATTCAAGACATTGCAGGCAATACATTGGTCAACCGAACAGCAACATTTAGTTTTACCACAGCTACCCGTTTTAATGTATTGATCGATGAAATAATGGCGGATCCTACTCCGGTGGTTGGCCTTCCTAATGCAGAATATGTTGAATTGAAAAATGTAAGCGGAAAAGAAATAAATCTGCAGGGATGGCGGCTTACCACGTCTTCGTCTACGAGTGCTTCGTTCCCTTCTTATATTTTACCGGCTGATAGTTTTGTGATCATTACCTCCTCCACGCAGGTTCCAGCCTTTAGTGTGTTTGGACGTACATTAGGCGTTGGTTCCTTTCCCGCTTTGGATAATAACGGAACCTTGCTTTCTCTGATATCAAAAGAAGGAGCTACTATACATGCAGTAGATTACAAATTGGATTGGTATGGAAGCAACACGAAAAAGGATGGTGGTTGGAGCCTTGAAATGATAGATACCCGCAATCCTTGCAATGGCAGCACTAATTGGAAAGCAAGTAATGACCCAAGTGGCGGCACTCCAGGCCGCAAGAATTCAATAAATGGTACTAACCCGGATGGAACACCTCCATCTTTAAAAAGCGCTTACACATTGGACAACACGACCATTGTATTATCGTTTGATGAGCCGCTCGATAGCCTTAGTGGAACCATCGTTTCTAATTATAGAATCAGCCCTGCTGCTACTGTTATTTCGGCTACCACTCTTGCACCTACCTTCACACAAGTACAATTAAAATTAAGTGCTCCCATCACCGCACAAACTATTTATACCATCACCGCAACCAACGTGGCGGATTGCAGTGGTAATAAAATTGGAATCCGCAACTCCGTTCAAATTGGCACTCCTGCAGATGCAATAGCACAGGATGTAGTGATCAACGAGATCCTGTTTAATCCAAAACCAAATGCGTATGATTATGTAGAGTTTTACAATAGAAGTAATAAGGTGGTTGACGCTAGCAAGCTATTTGTAGCCAACCGCAGCACTGCCGGTGTACTTGGTTCTTTGAAAAAATTATCAGAAACGCCTCTTTATATTTTCCCCGGAGGTTATGTAGCAATTACTGAAGACCCAACTAGCCTTGCCACCAATTTCCTGGTAAAAGATCCTGCAGCGATTATTACTTTTTCTCCAATGCCTTCCTTTCCGGATGCAGAGGGAACGGTGGTGCTTTTGAATGCGCAAGGTGCAGTGGTGGATGAAGTTCATTACTATGACAACTGGCACTTTAAACTTTTAGCAGATAATGAAGGTGTAGCGTTGGAACGAATAGACCCTAATGGACCAAGTCAAAATAAAGGCAACTGGCACTCAGCCGCTGCTACAGCAGGCTATGGCACACCAGGGTATCAAAACAGTCAGTATAAAAGAATGGATACCACCAACTCCAAAGTGGAAATCACTCCTTCCGTATTTTCTCCTGATAACGATGGTTTTAATGATATTGCTACCATCAGCTATGCTATTGATGGAGCGGGCTACGTAGCCAATGTAACCATCTTTGATGCGGCAGGCCGGTTGGTAAGGAGGCTGGTAAAAAATGAAACGCTGGGAGAAAAAGGAAGTTGGAACTGGGATGGGTTGGGCGAAAAGGGACAGAAATTACCTATTGGTACTTATATCATTTACACAGAATTTTTTAACCTCCAAGGTAAAAAGCAACACTTTAAAAATACAGTGGTACTGGCAAGAAGGCTGAATTAAAATGGGCATAATAACCAGACAGGATAAGGGTGCCGGCATTTCATTGAGTGATCGAAACCATATTTTTTTACTAAGTTTCGATGATATAAAGCACTGTAATAATTAAGAGAATTTATTAGTAACGTTTGAAAAATTTCTTCATCGTCCAACTGTTGTCAAAAACAAAAAATCAGTACAAAAAAAAGCCTCCCAATCGGAAGGCTTTTTTTGTAAATCGTCTTTTCTAATATACTAATTCAATATCGAAATTTACTAAATCCTGAAACTGCACCATACGGCGATCGATCTCTGCTTTGGTAAGACTCTTCAACCGTTCGGTACCAAATTTTTCAACACAAAAAGAAGCCATCGCAGATCCAACAATAATGGCTGTTTTCATATTCTCAAAAGAAATGTCTTTGGTGCGGGCGATGTGGCCAATGAAGCCTCC
>JBDSBL010000115.1:0-5482 GCA_039921625.1 Chitinophagaceae bacterium | reverse complement strand
TGATCACCATAAAAATAACATTGGTATCGCTTCGATAGCTCTCATAAGCATTTTGCAAATAAGGCATTTCGTGCATGCAGGGCACACACCAGGTTGCCCAAAAATCTAGCACAATGATCTTGTTCTTCAAAGCTTCTTTCCGTACAGCCTGCCCATTGAGATCTACCAATGCGGCAGCAAAGTCCGGCGATGGTATCCTTAAAATTTCTTTTTTTAATTGAGTGCGCATCTCCACACGCCAGTGTTCTTTTAATGCATCCACATGAGCATCCAAACCTTCTTTGGTTTTGTTCCAGGCCATATAGCTTTCTTCCATTTTTCTAAAGGAAGTAGTGTCTTCCGGCAGTTGATACATGATTTGTTTGTATGCTTCAAATGCTTCCTTATTCGCTCCCTTTTTGCGGTAATATTCTCCTGCATTGGCAAGGGTTTCATTATCGGAAGATATCTTCAATGCATTGGATAAATAAGAAGCGGATTCTTTTCCTTGCTGTAGCTTTATAAGAGCGATAAGCGACAAAAGGTTGCCCCGTGCTTTATTGGTGGTAGCCGCTCTTGTATCCTTATCCACAAATGAGGGAATATGGCCAGTTGCCGGGAAGTAACGAATCAATCCTGCCGGGTAAGTATCTGCAATAGCTAATGCCTGTTGCGCAAGACTTAATGCCGTGTCCAACGCTATGCCTCCCTTGTAAAATAATTCGGCTCTGTTCTTTAAAGTTTTGGCACGGTACGGAGAATGATCTTCTCCTACGAGGCGCAGTTGAGCCAAGGCTTTGGCTGTTTGTTTTTTTGATATATAATAATCCAACAGCAACTCATGAGCCTCTTTTAAAAAGGCTTTGTTTTTGCTGTTCTCCGATCTTAATAAACTAACTAACGCTTTTTCCATTTTTGCTTTGTCTTCTTCTGCAGCGATATCAGTTATACGAAGTTCATAACCCGCTTCCGAAGTGGGGTATTTGGTTTTTACAATTTGCCGTATGGAATCAAGCCGTGTATTTTGGCCAATAATGAGGTAGCCCATGGTTGTCAGATTCATCAATCCCATGTTGCCTGGATTTTCATAAAACTTCGCCGCTATAATCGCTTCTGCTTCTTTCGTCAGTTTTTCTTTTTCACCTCCGTTGGCAATAGCTATTTTATAGGCAAGCAAAACCAGTTTTGCTTCGTAATTGGATGGATTATTTTCTAACTCTTGTTGGTACAATGCCGCCTGCTTCTTTTTCAAATCCGGCACTCTACCTAATTGTGCCGGTAAGCTATACCCTTCGTACAAATAACCGCTGCTTACTCTTTTTTCTTTATCATACACAGCAATTGCAAAATGTTTGTCCGGTGCAGGTTGGTCTCTTAGAGTATCGCTCTGCACATAAAAGGTAGCATAGGTGGCGTACCGGGCTAATGGAAATTTTGTCTGCCATACGCTTCCTATTTTTTCCATACTGATTCTAGTAGGAAGTTCATAAAAGTTAGAATAGGTAAATACCAAATCGAGCCTTTCAGATGAGGGAGGAATAAGTGCTCCGGCGGCGGACGGGTCATAGGTGATAGTGATCTCCTGCCCTCTTTCCGGCAAGGCCGGAGTGATAGTTATTTTTTCTTGACCATAGGAAAATAAACGGGTCGCTGTTAAAAAAATTATTAGAATGGATGACTTTCGTAGCATAAGATTGTTAGTTTAATAAAAAGTATTTCTTGCTTTATACCAACCCATTTTCTGTATTTAAATATGGTTGAGATAAAAAACTTTAGCTCCTAAAATTTTCAATAGAAATTCATAATAAGGTATCGTTCTAAGTTCATAAAAATAAGAGCCGGTAAAATAAGAAATTAAACCGGCTCAGAATGTAGGTAGCAAAATTTTAAAAATAGTACTTACAGTTATGAAAAGTTGAATGCTTTGAATAGATGAACCTGTGTGGGATATAAATTTATTAAAGAAGACTACGCTTTAAAAAAGATAAGAGGTTCCCGATAAAAAAAGATTCCATTACGTGGAATCTTTTGGTAGCGTTTTGATTATTAAAATTTATTTATAAAAGAATAGGTGATGTTTTCTAAATTTTGGTCTATCAATAAAGTTGGCAAATAGGATAACTAATTGGTGCATACATAAAAATCAGGAAGCTTTTTTTGATGGTTTCAAACTTGCTTTTAGCTTTTCCATCAGGTCTTCTGCATTGGTACTATGCACTACTTTCATTGGTTTATACTCTTCCGCTTTCCCTTTGCTTTTTGCTTCAATTACTTTCATTAATTTTTCAGCATACTCATCTTTGAACGTCTCTGGTTTAAACGGTTTGGTCAATTGACTTATCAACGACGCAGCCATTTTTAGCTGGTCCGCTTTTACGGCAATTTCCGGAATATTCAGTGATTGAGTTGGCCTGATTTCTTCTGTAAAACGCAGCCGGTTTAGGGCTATCGCATTGCCGGTAGGTTTTAGTAAACAAACCCACTCCCGATTGTGAAAAACAAAAAGTCCTATGGCCGCTTTGCTCTCTTTTTTTAAAGCCTCGCGCAAAAGAACATAAGCTCTGTCGCCGCCTTTTTCTGGTTCCAGGTAGTAAGGCTTTTCGTAGTAGATACTATCAATTTCTTTTTCGGATACAAATTGCACAATGTCAATATGGTCTTTCTTTTCCGGTAGTGCTTTATCAAAATCACTTTCCTCCATAGTTACATATTGCTCCCCCAATTTATAAGCCCTTATTATATCTGTTACCGGCACTTCTTTGCCGGTAGTTTCGGATACTTTTTTATACCGGATGCGGCCTTTACTTTTTTTATCCAGGGACACAAATGAAATGTCGCTTTCTTCGGTAGCACTGTACAAGCGCACCGGAATGTTTACTAATCCAAAACCTATTGAGCCTTTCCAAAGTGGTCGCATAAAATTTTTTTTAATGGTTCATATTGAGTGCAAGTGTTTTTAATACGGCATTCAGATCAATGCCTTTGCCCAATAGTCCGGCAAATAGATCTCCCACATTATTTATTCTTACCTGCATATTTTTTATGGTGAATTGTGACAGCGTAAGTCCTTTTTTTACTTCGTCCCAATGCAAGGGTGCAGATACGGTAGCACCCGGCTTTGGCCGCACAGAATAAGGGGCACATATTGTTTGAATAGAACGATTCTGCAAGTAATCAATGTATAATTTTCCTTTTCGCTTTTCCGGGCTGCGCACGATACTGGTGAAGGACGGCAACTCGCTGTGCACCATCGTTGCAATCAATTCTGCCAACTGCCTTGATTGCTCGTAATTGTATTGACCTCCCAACGGAATGTAGATGTGCATGCCGGTAGAGCCGGATGTTTTTGGGTAAGAAGGAATGCTGAGACTTTCTAAAAGTTGGTGCACCACTATGGCTGTCTCAATAACTTTTTCAAAAGGCACTGTTCCCGGGTCAAGATCTATCACACACCAATCCGGTTGTAGAGGAGATTGCACTCTCGAATGCCAGGGATTAATTTCGATACAACCTAAGTTCACCATGTACAATAAGGTTGCCTCACTTTTGCAAACGAGAAAATCTAAAGACTCAGACTCAGCATCTCCCTTGCGTGCAAATAGGGTAAGCCATGGCTCTAGTTTGCCCTTCATATTTTTTTGATAAAAGCTTTTACCTTCTATTCCTCCAGGAAAACGATTTAAGGATTGAGGCCGGTCTTTTATATACGGAAGCATTGTTTGGGCAATGCTGTGGTAGTAGTTGAGCAGGTCCCCTTTTGTGATTTTTTCTTGAGGCCAATATGCTTTTGATAAGTTGGTAAGTGTCAATTGTTCTCCATCCACAGAGATTATTTTACCTTTTATACCCCGATCCACCATGTTTTTGATTACATCATTTTTCAGATTAGAATGGGCTTCCTTTTTGTGGAATTCAGGGGTTGCAACCGGGCGATCGTTATTATAATCCTTTGCTGTCTTATCTTCTCTAATTCCCTGAAAAGAAGGGTGGCGCATTACTCCTTCTGAAGTTCGTTCGGTATACTTTACTTCGCATATATATTTAGGCAACACCCATTGCACTTCATCGCGGATGATCGGCTTTTTTGGAAAAGGACAATCGTCTATGAGATAGTTTTTTAATAACTCTAGAATCTTTTGCTGCACTTGCTGGTTGAACCCTGTACCCACCTGGCCAATGTATTGTAAACTGCCTTCATTGGGAATGCCTAAAATAAGAGATGAAAATAATCGGCTCGTTCCTTTTTTCTTTGTGAATCCACAAATGATGGCTTCATGTTTAGTTTCGGCTTTTATTTTATACCAGTATTCCGTACGCCGGCCGGCAGTGTAGGGAGAAAATTTTTCTTTCGCAATAATTCCTTCCAACCCATTGTCTTTGGCGGCTTTAAAAAAATCAATTCCATATTCATCAATACTGCCGCTAAACCGGATAGGACTTCCGGGTGGTATGAGGCTGCGTAATATTTCTTGCCTTTTTACAAGTGGCTCACTTTGCAGGTCGATACCATCCAACCACAGCAGATCAAAAACATAATATAATATAGTTCCCTTTTGTTCTTTATGCCACCCTTGTAGGGCTTCAAAATCTGCGGCTCCGTGTTCATTTACCACTACGATCTCACCATCCACGACAGCATTTATTTGCCAATTATTTATAGCTGTATAAACAGGTTCAAACTTTAAATTAAAAGATAAATTATTGCGGGACAGTAAATCCTTGTTTTGTCCAGCCATGTAGGCTATTGCCCGATAGCCATCCCATTTTATTTCGAATTGCCAATCCTTATCATTAAAAGGTTCTTTAGCAGCGCTGCACAGCGTAGGTTTTATAAGGCGTGGCATAGGCACTTTTTTTATACCTCGATATTCTCTTTTAAATTGCTCCAATGCCCAGGTGATACCTACGCTCTCTGCCGCATCAATTTGAATAGAATTATTTTTTATTCTTTTCAGTGGGGCAGTAACCCGAAGTGAATCTTTATTCCCTTTGATTACCCGTTTTTTAGCTGATTGAACTTTATTAGAACGCACTGCCATAAACAACCAAATGGTAATACTATGCCATAGGAATGTTTACATTCCATTCCTTTTTACTAAAGTGTTGATTGTATTGACTTTGATGATTTATCCACTTTTTACGTACTGCATCTGCACATCAAATAAGGCGTTTTGTGGATAACCTTGTTAATTTACTGATTTTCAATAATTAAATTCTCCACTTACATCCTAATTATATTATGGTTTTGCAACTTGTAGAAAATAATCCATTCGGCGAATGTGTGTTTTGACTGGTAATTCCTTTGTAATTTTTTAAATGCTTTTATGCTACTTCCAGGCTTTGTTACAATTAATAAAATACTAAATCTATCCTTTTATCTTTCGCAAAAAATGTTATTGGGGCTTCCTTTATTTAGTTTAATAAAATAAATTATAATTAACTTACAACTTGAAAAATTAATTACACCCTCTGAATTAGCACTCCATTCCTTTAAAATACACCC
>JBDSBL010000114.1:0-5449 GCA_039921625.1 Chitinophagaceae bacterium | reverse complement strand
TAAAAGCACGGGAATCATTGAGCAACAAATACTTATTTTCTTCATTGGAGGGGTTAACCGTGTGATAGGAAGTAAACTGTAAACTGCTATTTATTTGCCCGTTTTTTTGAGGCTCAATAAGCGTGGACTCATTTAAAAACCTGCGGAAATAATTAATAAAAGATGTGGACGCTACAAGGCTCGACAGATACATACTAAGTCCTTTCAAATTTTCAAAATCGTCGCGGTTGATTACCCTCTTGGTTGTTACGTTTTTAATAAGGCCGGTGCAGGTAGCCACTACATTTATCAATTGTTTGTTTTTTGCTTTCCGGGTAGATCGGATGTCGCTTTCATAAGACCGTAAGTCATGATTGATGATAGATAACAACTTCAACGTAGTGTCTTTATTTACATCCTTAAATTGTACAGTAGGCCCATTTTGAAAAGCATCATAAACATTAAAAAATAAAGTAACCGAATCCTGTAGTGCCTGTTGCATTGCATTATCTTTTTCAGAATCATCACTGAATTTTTTTGATAATTCTTTGCGCAAGGAAGATGTAAACAGGGTAGTATGCGGCCTTATTATTTGGTAATCCGGTGGCACCTGGCTTAGGTCTTTGAGACCCGGATTCAAAGCATAATAAAGTGCATAAGCGGAAGCCGTTGGCAGCACATTAAAATCATTCAATAATTTTTTGCTTAAAAATTCTTCCCTTGGCAAAGGCGTGGTGTCTTTGACTTGCGGAGGATTTTGTGTGGGATTATTTGGTGGCCGCTGTCCATCGGTTGTTCCCCCTTCCCGGTTTTTTATGAGATAAATATCCGGAAGCGCTTGCTGTCTATTAGCCATCATTGTACGGCTATTGTACCGGTCAGATGTGTATTTGGCATACCCACTTTTTGTTACTTCAATACTAAAATTGATTAGAGAATTAGAAGTAAATCGATAATAGCCGTCGGCATTTGTTTCCGTAACTACTGATACTTTATTACTATCTGCATTGGTAACTACTACCCTTGCTCCCGACAAAGAATTTCTTGTATCCTGTTCAAATACTCTCCCGGAAAAACTGGCTTGTTGCGGTGCGGTAGAAGTAGATACCTGCGGATAGGTTTGTGTTTTTGCCACTTGCTGTCGGGGCTTTACCTGGGAAAAGGCAAGGCTGGTAAAATAGATAAGAAAGGCAAAAAGAAAAATGTGCTTTTTCATGATGAAATAGTTTAACTCAAAAAAAGAAGTAGCATGAGAAAACTTTTCAAAGGGCCTTGTAAAAGATATTAAGAAATTGGGTCACTGTCAAGTTTTAGATGGAGTGTGAATGGTTTCCTTTTAATGAATCTATTTATAAACAAAAAAAAGCAAGACTTGATGGTCTTGCTTTAGTCTCTACTTGAACTATCTTTTACAATATCATCAGCTTCGCATAATTCAACATGATCTTCTTTTCACCGTTCTCATCAAACTTTATTGTAGCTACCGGATTGTGGCTTGAGCCTTCTAACTTAAGCACTTCACCAAAGCCAAATTTTTGATGCTCTACCCGGCTTCCTTCTACCAGTTTTGAAAAATCAGATGGAACGAAATTATCAGAAGGTACATGCGCCACTTCTTTAGGTTTTGCATTGGTAGCAATGGTAGCTACATACGTTTTTTCAGTAGCACCCCCGCCTGACCCACGCTGCATTCTTTCAAATGCTGAGCCCATACTAAATCCTTTTGAGGATTGGTTTTTAACCCCGCCACCGGCAAAGCTGCGATCCATAAAATCTTCCGGTATCTCACTTATAAACCGGCTTACATCGTTTTGTACCAACTGGCCAAACTTGTACCGCGTGTTGGCATACGTTAAGTATAGCCTGCCCTTGGCCCGGGTAATAGCAACATAAAATAGCCGTCTTTCTTCTTCCAGTTCTTCGCGGGTATTTAAGCTCATGGCATTAGGAAAAAGGGTTTCTTCCAAACCACCTACAAACACTACCGGAAATTCCAATCCTTTGGCGGCGTGTATGGTCATTAGTTTTACGGTATCTGCATTTGGATCTTTTTGATCTGCATCCGTAAGTAAAGTAATTTGCTGCAAGTAAGCACTAAGGGTTTTATCTCCTACTTCTCCACTTTCTTCGTTGCCCGGCGTTTCTGTAAATTCTTTTATTGAGTTAAGTAATTCCTGAATGTTCTCATACCGCTGCACACCTTCTGTGCTTTTGTCATTGAACAGTTCTTTTACAAACCCTGTTTGTTTGCCTACATGAAAAGCTACTTCGTACGCATTTTTCACTTGCAACATGCTTTTGAATGACCGGATCATTAATACAAATTCTTCAATAGCCTGCAGGGTACCGGCTTTAAAACCAAACATAGCAGAGGCTTCCAAAATCTCCCACATGCTGACGCCTTTTTCATTGGCATTCATCACAGCCCGGTCAATAGAAGTTTTACCAATGCCACGCACCGGATAGTTGATAATTCTTTTAAGGGCTTCTTCATCTCTAGGGTTTACAATAAGGCGCAGGTAGGCAATAAAGTCCTTAATTTCTTTGCGCTGATAAAAGGAAATACCGCCGTAGATCGTGTACGGAATATTCATGCGGCGAAGGCTTTCCTCAAAGGCACGACTTTGTGCATTGGTACGATAAAGAATAGCAATGTCTTTATTAGTAAAATGATTGCGCAACCGCTGCTCCTGAATGGCATCAGCAATAAATTTTCCTTCTTCATTATCGCTGGAAGTACGCACCAGTTTTATCTTTTCGCCGGCGGCCGCCTCGGTCCATAAGTTTTTTGGAATCTGTCCTTTATTGTTTTTAATGATCTCATTGGCCACCGAAATAATGTTGGAAGAACTACGGTAATTCTGCTCTAGTTTGATCACGGCTACATTATCATAGTCTTTTTGAAACTGCAATATATTTTGAATGGTGGCGCCGCGAAATGAGTAAATACTTTGTGCATCATCACCCACCACGCACACATTTTCGTGTGCTGCACCTAGTAGTTTTATGATCTCGTACTGTGCCGGATTGGTATCCTGATACTCGTCTATCAAAATGTATTTAAACTTATGCTGGTACTTATGCAACACTTCCGGAAAGGTTCTCAGCAGTTCATACATTTTAAACAACAGATCGTCAAAATCCATGGCGCCGTTTTTAAAACATCGCTTGCTATAGGCATCATAAATGTGCCCGATCATAGGCCGGTTAGCTCTTGTATCTTCCTGCTGCAAGCCATAATCCTCCATATATTCCCGTGGACCTACCAGGGCATTTTTGGCGCTGGAAATGCGGTTATACACCACATTGGCTTTGTAGTGTTGTACATCTAAATTAAGCTCCTGAGTTACTGTTTTTACTACACTTTTTGCATCATCTGTATCGTAGATAGTAAAGGCATTTGGGTAGCCAATGCGTTGCGCCTCGGCCCGCATGATGCGGGCAAACACACTGTGAAACGTACCAATGTATAAATTGCGGGCTTCTGTATTTCCTAATGTTTTTTCTACTCTTTCCCGCATTTCTGCAGCCGCCTTATTGGTAAAGGTGAGTGCCAAAATATTAAACGCATCAACGCCTTTACTCATCAGGTGCGCTATGCGGGTGGTCAGCACTTTCGTTTTGCCACTTCCGGCCCCAGCCACTATCATCAATGGCCCTTCTATATGCAACACGGCCTCACGCTGCTGTTCGTTCAATCCCTTCAAATAATCTTGCATGGGCGCAATTTACGAAAGGGTGTTTGAATGGAGCCGGTGGGTGGTTGAGGAAGGGTTAAAATTTTAAAAAAACAACCTTTTTTATTTTCCGTCCAGATCTTCTTCAGGGTGGTTTGTATTTCTTAAAAGATTGACACCATAGGTAAAATTGGTTGATAATATAATATCGTTGCAATCGAAATGTTTGACGACGCCATCTTTTTGCAAGGCCACTACCCAACACGTATTTTGGTGCATGCCATAATCAATAATAAATATAGCATGGCCGCGGCCAAGTGGTGTTTCTACCAACATAGTTGGGTTTAATTGTAAGATCATAGATTGTTCGGTTTGTGTGGTCATTTATAGTTTCACTTTTGGGGTTTCCTCCCACATAGTTTAATAACAGGCCGGTTATAATATGGTTCATAAAAAATATGCTTTAATTAGAAAATGATTTCGTTTGCTTTTTTACTGAATGATCTTTTTTAAAATTGGATTAAATTTCCAATATGATACTGCCTGGATCAACTACTACTATTGGCGCAGATGGAAAGCTTACTGAAAACAAAGCAACCGCTGAAGAGGATAAAGAGCTGCAGGAATTTAAGCGGTTGCAAGATGGCTTTGCTGCCCAGTTTGAAAGTGCCTTTCCGGATAAGATGGCGGGCAAAACGGTAGTGATCGTTCCCAGCCTGACGCTCGATATAGAAATACTTTCTAAACTTAAAGGAGCAATCCATTATGAAGAGCGCCTCCTTTGTTTGCTGATGCTGCTGCGCATGCCACATACCCACGTGGTATATGTCACCAGTATGCCGGTAGATGATTGCATTATGGATTATTACCTGCACCTGCTGCCAGGCATTACAGGCTACCATGCCCGGCAACGCCTCACCATGTTAAGTTGCTTTGATTCGTCCGCCTGTTCTCTTACACAAAAGATACTGGACCGGCCCCGGCTGATACAGCGTATAAAAGACAGCATTCCGGCGCACCATTTATCGCATATGGCGTGCTTTAATGTAACTCCTAAAGAACGTACTCTTGCTGTGCAATTGGGCATGCCGGTTTATGGCTGCGATCCTGATTTAGAATATTTGGGCAATAAAAGTTTTAGCCGCCGCCTATTTAGAAATTGTGGCATTCCCACGCCGGATGGTTTGGAAGATCTTTACTCTGAAGAAGATATTATAAAAGCACTCACCCATCTAAAAGAAAAAAATCCTGATTTGCGGCGGGCTGTCGTGAAGATCAATGATGGTTTTTCAGGGGAAGGAAATGCCATCTTCTCATATGAAGGAGCCGATCAAAAAAACTTATTGCAATGGGTACGGTATCATTTGACACAGCAATTGTCCATTATAGCCAAAGATCTTTCTTACCAAATCTTTATGGGCAAGTTTGCCGAGCTAGGTGGGGTGGTAGAATCATTTATTGAAGGTGGACATAAAGAATCGCCTTCGGTACAATGCCGCATCACGCCACTGGGCCGAACCGATGTAGTTTCTACCCACGATCAAGTGCTGGGAGGAGAAGGCGGACAGGTGTTTCTGGGTGCTCATTTTCCGGCATCGCCAGAGTATGCGGCAGCTATTGGTGAGATGGGATTTCAGATAGCAGAAGAATTAAAAAGAAACGGAGTTCTTGGCCGTTTTGCCATTGATTTTATTTCGGTAAAAGAGCCGGAAGGATGGAAACATTATGCCCTGGAAATAAATCTGCGCAAAGGAGGCACTACGCATCCTTACCTCATGCTGCAGTTTTTAACC
>JBDSBL010000113.1:0-7302 GCA_039921625.1 Chitinophagaceae bacterium | reverse complement strand
TGGGTACCGGTAAGGAACGAGTATTTAAAAATGTAGCTGATTATTATTTTAATACGTACGGGCAAAAATTGTTGATGAAAATCACTCGCTCTTCCCGTGATTCATTAAGCCAGAATGGTGTGCTTATGTACGATTTGTTGACCAGCACGTTGGATACCATTTCAAAAGGAGGCAACGATTTTAAGAGCTTTGCTTTATCAGAAGATGGTGCCAGGGCAGCCTTTGTGGCAGAACGGGATACAGCGAAATCGTTGCAGAAATTTTACCAACTGTTTGTATATGAAGATGGAAAGGATTCTGCTAATTTATTGCTCGATAAAAAAAGCGAAGGGATGCAATTGGGCCTTACGGTAAGTGAAAACGGGGCTGTTACTTTTAGCAAAAGCGGTAACCGTTTATTTTTTGGAACCGCTCCTATTGCCCCACCAAAAGATACCACCCTTGTTGATTTTGAACTGGCAAAACTAGACGTATGGCATTACAATGATGATTACCTGCAAACGCAACAGTTGTCCAATTTGCAAAACGAATTGAAAAGAACCTACCTCGCTGTATATGATTTTAGCACCGGGCAAATGAGGCAATTAGGTAGCAAAGAATTGCAAAATGTGTATCAGACCGCAGAGGGGGATGGGGCTGTTTTTTATGCTGTTTCCGACACGGGCAGAAGGGTAGCTTCTCAATGGAGTGGGCAAACTAAAAAAGATATTTATGCAATAAATGTAACGAGTGGAGAAAATACGTTGATCAAAAAAAACCACGATGGATCTATTTATCCATCTGGCACCGGAAAGTATCTTTTGCTTTATGACAGTAAGGCAAAAAATTATTTTGTTTGGGATGGCAAGGGCATTAAAAATAGTACTTCCAAAATAAAAGTGCCTCTTTACAATGAAGAAAACGATGTGCCAGACGACCCCGGACCTTATGGGGTGATGGGCTGGAGCGAGGCTGATTCCTTTGTGTATGTATATGATCGTTATGATGTATGGAAAGTGGATCCCACTAATGTATTACCTCCAAAGAATTTTGTATCCGGAAGGGCGCAAAAAAATACTTTCCGCTATGTACGCGTTGACCCGGAAGAGCGATTTATAAAAGCTTCAAAACCGCTGTTTTTTAAGTTGCAAAATCAAACTTCTAAAATGACGAATGTTTATTTTCGCAATCCTTCTGGAAAAATGGAAAGATGGCTGACTCCTTTTTCTACATATACCTACAACGTTTTTCAAAAAGCAAAAGACGCCTCTTCATTTATTTATACAAGAGAAAATTATTCAAATTCACCAGATCTGTTTTTTGTACGTGCAGGTACAACTGATTTGGAAAAAGTAAAAAATGAAGAGGTAAGAATCACCCAATTGTCCTACATCAATCCGCAACAGGCAGACTATAATTGGGGTACCGCAGAATTGTATCATTGGAAAACATTTAGTGGACAGCAATCCTCAGGGATATTATATAAACCGGAAGATTTCGATCCATCAAAAAAGTACCCCATGCTGATTTATTTTTATGAAAAGTTGTCGGATGGCTTGTACAATTATTCGCCACCATCACCTACACCAAGCCGGTTAAATATTCCTTTTTTTGTAAGCCGCGGTTACCTTGTATTTGCACCAGATATTAGTTATACAAAAGGCAATCCCGGAAAGGATGCATACAATTATATAGTAAGTGGCGCACAGGCTTTGGCAAAAAATAAGTGGGTAGATGCAAAGAACATTGGCATTCAAGGGCAAAGCTGGGGAGGGTATCAGGTGGCTTACCTCATCACCGCTACCAATATGTTTAAAGCCGCATGGGCTGGGGCTCCGGTAGTAAATATGACGAGTGCTTATGGTGGTATCCGGTGGGAGAGTGGCAACAACCGGCAGTCACAATACGAGAAAGGGCAGAGCCGCATTGGTGCATCTCTTTGGGAGCGGCCTGATCTATACATTGCAAATTCCCCTTTATTTCATTTGCCAAAGGTGCAAACTCCACTGGTGATAATGGCCAACGATGCAGACGGGGCCGTGCCTTGGTATCAGGGAATAGAATTTTTTACTGCGATGCGCCGCCTCAATAAAAAAGTATGGTTGCTTAGCTACAATGGCGAAGCACACAACCTGGTGGAAAGAAGAAACCGCAAGGACATTCAAATAAGAGAGCAGGAATTTTTTGATTGGATGTTGAAAGGAGAGAAGCCCGCAAAGTGGCTGGTGGACGGAGTGCCGGCTATAAAAAAGGGAAAAGAGTGGGGTTTAGAAACTGTAGATTAATGTGACATCTGTTTATAATAAATAATAAAGTGGCCTCTATCTTTTGTGATGGAGGCCACTTTTCTTTTTAATAAAATACGCTGATCAGTGCTTATAAAAATTTGTATGAACCAATTTTTTAAATAATTAATTGAAAGGGTGAGGAGTAGTTTACAAAAAAATCAGAGCCTTATTTTATGGAGTGGAAATAAATTTAACGAGGCTTCTTTTGGCAATAGGCAGCAGTGTTTCATCTACCGGAAAAAGTAAGGAAGTCTCAATACTATAAACCGCTGGGTTAGGCAGGTCACTCCTATTTTTTATTAATTGTGATTTAATGTTTTCATAAGAGTACACCATGCTTCGCTGCATCAGTTCTACAAAGGATGTTTTTATACTGCGGTACTTTTCATCATGCTTTTCAAAAATAGATAACCGGTATTGATACACCCGGGTGCTTTTTGCATTTCCGGCACTTAAAAAAAAGTAACCTTCCTGCAAGTCAAGTGGAATAAGGCCAATAGGCGTGATGGTAAGATTTTCTTCTACAAATTCATATAGTTCAGTACCGTTGCTTATAGTTGTTTTCATTTTGCCGGCAGAAAAATTTATGATGGCTTCAAGCTCAGTCATTAGTTCATCATCAGCTATCATTTGCTCATAAAGCGTATGCAGTTTTTCCAATTGAATGCCGGTAAGTTTTTTTGGAAATTGTTCCTCTAAATATTTTTTATTTTCCCGAAACGCTACCAAATTATTATAATGGAAAATCAACTCTGATAATTGAGGATAAAGTTTGCTTTCATTAAAGTATTTATTGATCTCCTGCAAATAAGCAAGCAAGGTATATTTCTTCAATTCAAAATCAATGTAGCCTTCTGCAAACCAGGTTTCGGATAATGTTTTCATAGTTCAAAAATTTAATAAGGTTCATTGAATCTACAAAAAAGAGACAGTAATTAATAATAGACGTTTAACTTTAAAAGTTAATCCTTCATTATGAATAAAATGTTTTTGTTAGTTGCTCTAAGTTTTCTTTTTTCTTGCACCACCACAAAATATTATATAGTGCGTCATGCAGAAAAAGAACCTGCTACCACCATGTCTTCAGATGTACTACTTACGCCTTATGGCAAGCAACGGGCCATTGCGTTGAAAGATCAATTGAAAGGAAAAAAAATTTCACATATCTACAGTACCAACCTTGCCCGCACGCGGGAAACGGCCATGCCACTAAGCATAGCTAAAGGGGTAGCTATTGAAAACTATGGATCGGTTGATACCTCCTTTCTAAACCGATTAAAAAACTTACCAAAAGGAAATATATTAATAGTGGGCCACTCCAATACTGTAGATGATATTGTAAACGGACTCACTGGAAAACCCATGCTGAAGGACCTTGATGAAAGCCGGTATGGTGATTTATTTATTGTAAAGAAAAGAAACAATCATTTTTATTTTCAACAGAAAATGTTTGGAAAATAAAATAGTATCAGATAATAAAAATGCCTGGAAAATTCCAGGCATTTTTTATTAAAACTTTTATTTTAATACTCGCGGTCCACATTAAAATTTTCCAACTCGTTAGCTACCGCTGTTAAGAAAGTGGCTCCTAAACTTCCATCGACCACCCGGTGATCATAACTCATAGATAAGTACATCATGTGCCTGATGGCAATGCTATCTCCATGTGGCGTTTCAATAACAACCGGGCGTTTTTTAATGGCACCAACAGCTAATATTGCCACCTGCGGCTGGTTGATAATGGGAGTTCCCATTAAGCTACCAAAAGTTCCAACATTGGTAAGCGTGAAAGTGCCATCAGCAATATCTTCAGGCTTTAGTTTATTATTTCGTGCTGCATCAGCAAGTCCATTTACTTTTTTGCTCAATCCTACCAGGTTCAAGCCATCAGCATTTCTTATTACAGGTACTATTAAATTGCCTGTGGGCAGGGCAGTTGCCATCCCAATATTGATGTCTTTTTTTACAATGATATTATGTCCATCAAGGGAACTATTGATTAACGGAAAACGCTTAATGCATTTTACTAAAGCCTCTATAAATAATGGCGTGAAAGTGATCTTAGTTCCTTCGCGTTTTTCAAAATCATTTTTGTTCTTATTTCTCCATTGCACCAGGTTGGTAACATCAGCTTCTGAAAAAGAAGTGACGTGCGGACTGGTATGTTTGCTGCGCACCATGTGGTCGGCAATCAAGCGGCGCATGCGATCCATTTCTATAATTTCTACATTACCGGAATAGGTTGCAGGCTTGTTGTTTGTATTTGCCGGCATCCGCTGTTCATCCCTTTCCGCCGAGGCTTGAGGTGCTTGCTGGATGGTTGGTTGAGGGGCAGAAGCTTCATTAGCTAGCTTTCCATTTCTCTTATCACTTACATATTGCAAAATGTCTCGTTTCGTTACCCTGCCGTCATTACCGGTACCCGTTATTTTTTCCAGCTCTGTCAGGCTTACGCCTTCTTGTGCTGCTATATTTAATACGAGCGGAGAGTAAAATTTTCCTACTCCTGAAGTTCCATTTTGAGCCATGCTTTCAGATGTTGCAGCGGAGGAAGAAACTTCTGTTTTCGGTTCACTCACCGTTGTAGCCGCTGCCGGTTTTAATGGTTCGGGAGCTATCGGAAAAGTGGTTTCAGAAGAACCCGTTTTTACCTTGGCAATCACTGCCCCTACCGGCACAACATCATTTACAGCATACAGCAATTCTTCAATCACACCTTCCGCAGTAGAAGGAACTTCACTGTCCACTTTATCAGTTGCTATTTCTAATACAGTTTCATCCATTTTTACTGTATCGCCTTGTTTCTTATGCCACTTTAAAATAGTGGCTTCCATTATACTTTCGCCCATCTTCGGCATTACCAGGTCAACAGTTGCCATATATAAAATTTAATTTTCTAAAATTAATCAGCGTTCCATTTTTGTTGCTGTCGAATGGCTTGCACTTAATTTTTAAGGTGCATTTTTAAAAATAAAGTATCCATTGTGGTTACTCTTGGTCTTCCATCTCTGGTGAAGAATTAGAATATAATTTTATTTGAATTTACTTTTCATTTAAAGGTCATCTCAAATATTATTTCAAATACATTTCCTAATCAAAACAAATAACAAGCCTTATCGCCGCCAAAAATAAGCATTGGAATTTTAATCCTTCTCCTCTTCTAAAATAAACTTGCGAAGCTCGTTTAAAGCCGTTCTCGCTGTAAGAGCTATATTAGTGGGCCTGTCAAACCGTACGAAGTAAGGCAAGGTTTTAATGTTATTTTTTGTACCAACGGCAATCCAAACCGTTCCCACAGGTTTCTCTTTTGAACCTCCATCGGGTCCCATAATGCCGGAAGTGGCCACCGCATAATCCACGTTCATTAAAGCCAATACTCCACTCACCATTTCTTTTACCGTTTCTCTACTTACAGCTCCAAAAGAGGCTAGCGTATGAGGCTGCACCTTTAGTATATTTTCTTTTGCTTCGTTGGCGTAGCTTACTACTCCTCCTTTAAAGATGCTGGAAGACCCCGGATTTTTGGTGAGCAAATGGGCAATATAGCCACCCGTGCAGCTTTCAGCCGATCCTACAAATTTTCCTTTCTCTTTAAGTATTATGGCAATTACTTCTTCAATAGTTTTATCCTCATCTATCACCAGCCATTCTGATACCTTATTTTTTAGGTCACTAAAATATCCTTCCATTTCTTTGGTAAGCTCCGCTTCTGCGTTTCCTTTTCCGGTTAGCCGCAATTTCACCATCCCATAAGAGGGCAGGTAGGCCAACTTAATATGGGCCGGTAGTTGCGCTTCAATTACCTCTATATGCTCCGCTAAGTTTGATTCTCCAATTCCTGCAGTAAGTAATGTTTTATGAAGGATAAAAGGCGTCTCAAATTTTTCTTTTAATTTTTCAATCACAGAATCTAAAATCAATCCCTTCATTTCATTCGGCACTCCGGGCAGCGAAATATAAACCACGCCTTCTTTTTCAAACCACATACCCGGCGCAGTGCCTCTCTTATTTTGGAGCACCATACAATTGTCAGGTACTTCGGCCTGTTTTAAATTTACGGAGGTTATGGGCCTGTTTACTTTTGTAAATATGCTTTTTACGTTTTCTTCAGCATCTTCATTTACAATCATATTGGCACCGAAATATTCACAAAGTGCCGGCTTCGTAATGTCATCAGCTGTGGGTCCCAAGCCTCCTGTAATGATGATGAGGTCGTTTTCCTTGCTTTGCGCTTTAAGGGTATCCAAAATATCTTTCGTTACATCACCAATTGCAATGCGCCTTTTTACCCAAATACCTAATTTGTTTAATTCCTGGCCAATAAACGCACTGTTGGTATCAATCGTTTGGCCTATTAATAATTCATCTCCAATAGTAATAATGGACGCATTTATTTCCTTTTTCATTATTCAATATTTATTGAAACCTTATTTTTACCTGCAATGTAAGTAACAAATGAAAAGACTATTTTTTGTATCCATCGCTTTCTTTATATCTATTTCCCTCACGGCTCAGTCGGTTTCTTCTTCACTGGCCGCTGCTTTTAACCAGTTTGAGTCGGATTCTCAACTAAAAAGTGCTATAAGTTCCTTGTATGTCATTAATGCAAAAACTGGTGCTGTGGTATTTGCCAAAAACGAGACAATGGGCCTTGCTACTGCTTCCACTTTGAAGATTATAACCGCCGCTACAGCGTATGAACTTTTAGGAAAAGACTTTCGGTACAAGACAGATTTTGGTTACAAAGGTAAAATGGTAGGACAAGCGATGGTGGCTGATTTATATATCAACCCAAGTGGAGATCCTACATTGGGAAGTTGGAGATGGGAGGCCACTAAAGACGATGCTGCAATAAATAGAATCCTTGCCGATCTAAAAAAAACAAGCATAAAAAGCTATCGGAATATATTGGTAAATCACGAGGGTTGGGACAATGAAACCATACCGGATGGCTGGATGTGGCAGGACATTGGCAATTATTATGGGGCAGGAGCCTCCGCATTTAATTGGCGGGAAAATCAATATGATATTATAT
>JBDSBL010000112.1:0-18014 GCA_039921625.1 Chitinophagaceae bacterium | reverse complement strand
GATAGCAGGTTAGTAGTAAGTGCAGCTTGTGCTTGTTGGTACGACCAGCGAAGCCCCATTAATAATTTTATTTTGTCTGAAAGGCTTACCAGGTCTTGCGCATAAGCCCCTACCCGAAAAATAGGTGTTTGTACTTTTTTAATTTTTTCCGCAGCAGGAATATCAGTTCTTGGTTGGTATCGGGCAGGATCAAGAATATTTATTGTATCGTAAGTAAGAGGTTGGTTGAAAGAATATAAGGTGGTAACATAACGGTCCGCATCCACGCCCATTAGCAAGGTATGTTCCAGTTTACCTGTTTTTAATTTACCGGTTAAATCAATCTGTGCGAGGTAATAATTTTCTGTATTATCCGATCTTCCTAATGGCCTTACCCAACGGCCATCCGCAGCAGCTTGCACTCTTTCTGTCGAGTAATAATCTCTTTTAAAATTTTGATAAGCAGTCGTTACGTTTAGTTTCCAGTCCGTGCCTATTTGGTGTTTTATCGTAGCACCAGCCGTGGCTTGTTCTGTTTTTGCAAATGACCATACTGCTCCTACAAACCGTGACCTGGGCACATTGGCAATGGTTGTATTGTTTAAAGAACCAATTCCAAAATCAGGTGTAAACTGGTGCTGCAAATAATCGCCTTGCACTACCAATTCTGTTTGTTTTCCAATTTTAAATAGTAAAGAAGGATTGAGGTACCGCCGTTCGGATGTTACCACATCGCGAAAACTAGCTGCCTTTTCATAGCTGCCATTGAGGCGATAAGCAATGCCTTTGGAGATAGGACCATAAACATCAAATGAGGGCTTGTAGAATTGATAACTACCGGCACGAAGAGATACTTCACCTCCAAAATTAAATTTTGGTGCTTTCGTAATCATATTTACTATACCCCCGGGCGCTACATTTCCATACAATATGGCGGCACTTCCTTTGAGCACCTCCACTTTTTCCAGGGAACTCATTTCGGGAATGGCGCCGGCATTAACCCGCACCCCATTTTTAAAAAGATTGCTGCTCGAGAATGCATAGCCACGGGCGGAGAAACTTTCTTGTGTGCTGCCGCGAGTGGTGGCGAGGTACACACCAGTTACATTTTTGATCACATCACTTAATCGTAGCGCTTGTTGTTGCCGCAGTACTGTTTGGCCTACCACCGTCATGCTTTGTGGCAAGTCCATAGGGTCTATTTCCACCTTACCAATAGTGAGTGTTTTTGCATTCATGCTTTTGGCTGCGGTTACAATGACAGCTGTTAGTTTTTTAATATCTTCTGTAAGTACTAAGGTGATAGAAGTCGTTTCTCCTTCCTTAATGGTGATGGTTCTTTGAATGGCTTTAAGCCCCGTCATAGATCCTTCAAGTTCATACACACCTTCCTTTATATTCTTTAATACAAACCTTCCTTCTTCGTCAGTGATAGTAGCTTTAATAGTATACTTCAACAGTATGGTTACATAGGCAGCCGGTTGGTTATCTGCCGAAAATACCTGGCCTTCCAATCTCCCGGAAGAAGTTTCTACTGCACTGATTGATGGGTTATAAAACTGGCTAGACTGCCCAAATACAATTTGCTGAAAACAAATCAAAAACAATAAAATATATACCCTCTGGAACATGTACCTTTTTTTTGCAAAGGCACATTAATGCGTGCAGAAAATAGTGCCGCATCGGGAAAAATCAATTTCGAAAAAAGGAAAAGTAAGTAGTGTTAGAAAATGAAGTAATAAAAATGGGGAACGATTAACTTACTAGTTGTGGTTAAACAGTCCATTGGTCGTGCACTACTGCTACGAGGTATTGTTTGTTTTTTTCCGTGATGAATACGAGTGTCAGCGCTTTCCAGTCCATTCCTTCATATTGCTTTTTGAATCCGGAAAAATAGTATTCAACAAATTCAGCTGACGGATAAATCAGGTGCAGGTTGTTCATTGAATTTCCAGCAGTGGCTGATTTATTTACCGATACTTTCTCTGCTTTTAAAAAAGGAGAATCATAAACAAAACGATCAAAATAGTCTGAAATAGTTAAGAGAATAGGCTCTCCTGTTCCATCAAACCGGCCCCAATTTACTTTTTTGCTTGATGCTGCCAACTGCAATAAGTAAGAAGAGGATAAGGCTTTAGTGGCAGTATCTATGTGGCCATACGGAGAAAAACGCAGTCCATACTGTGGATGAATATATAAGGCTACTGTTTTAAAATCATGACCTTTTAATGCTGTTAATAAAGTGGTTGCAATGGAACGTACATCCGGTGCTTTTGTCTGCGAAGACAGACTGTCCATTTTTTGCTGTGGAAGTATTGAGTCTTTGGTAATATGTGTTGTATCAGATGTAATGGTACTGGTGTCGCTTTGATTGCAACCCATAAATATAAAAGAGCTGCATAAAAAAAAGTAAAGGATAGTAGGAGCGTGCAAATTATTAGGGACAGGATTATTTCTTTTAATAAAATTCATTGGTGAAAATATTAAGGTTGGTTTTCTTTTAAAAACGGAAAAGTAAAGTCTTTGAGTTAAATAAAATTTTAATTAGGTAGCTACTTTTTGCAATAACGACACATGTATAAAATTAATATAACCCCTACTTAAGAAAGTTAGACTTTAAAGGTGTGAAGATAAGATGGGCTGAAGCCATCATAATATAGCCAGTCATAACGCTTATTTCTATCGGCACAGGGAAAGTAAGTAATCTAAAAGTTGTAATTTACTCTTACTGAAAATTTCAAAATAATAGAGTATGAAAAAGGTTGCTGATATATTGAAACGTAAAGGATCTGCCGTAACCTCCATCCCTCCGGGCACTACTGTTATTGATGCTTTAAAGTTAATGGCAGAGCAAAATATTGGTTCCGTGATGGTAGCGGAAGGAGCAACCTTTATGGGTATTGTCACTGAGCGGGATTACTCAAGAAAGGTGGTGTTAAAAGGCAGGTCTTCCACCGAAACAAAAGTAGAGGAAATCATGTCAGTTCATTATCCAAAAGTAAATAAGGACGATACTATAGAGCAGTGCATGCTTTTGCTTTCAAAAAATAATATACGCTACCTGCCTGTGTTTGACGGAGAGGCAGTCACAGGTATTGTCTCCATTAATGATGTAGTAAAAGAAACCATTTTATCGCAGGAAGAAACGATCAATTCATTGAAAGATTACCTCCATACCAATATGTGAGTATTTGTAAATAAAGCATCGAATCACTTTTTTATCATTCATTATTACATTCACAATTACTTACTTCCGTTGTAAAAAAAGCGGGTAAATTTTAGGTACAAATGGTATGGGTGGAGAAAGACCATTTACTCGTTACCACTCTTTTTCATTTTTTAATTTTTGCTTAATCTTGCTCCATGGGCATTCGCATATTTGTAACGGGAGGCACTTTTGATAAAGAATACAACGAAATTTCAGGACAGCTTTTTTTTAAAGATTCACACCTGGCAGAAATGTTGAAGTTGGGCCGCTGCCGCATCGATGTGGACATACGAACCTTAATGATGATTGATAGTTTGGAAATGACGGATATGGATCGCGACCTGATTGCACGCCATTGTGAAGAAGCAGACGAAGACCAGATCATCATAACACACGGCACAGATACTATGGCAGAAACAGCGCTTGTATTAGCCAAGAAAATAAAAACAAAAACGGTTGTTATCACCGGTGCTATGATCCCTTACAAATTTGGATCATCGGATGGTTTGTTTAATCTCGGGTCGGCCATTGCCTTTGTGCAGTGCCTGCAGCAGGGAGTATACGTAGCTATGAATGGAAAATATTTTGACGCAGGCAATGTGCGCAAAAATAAATTGACAGGTGAATTTGAAGCCTTACTTCCTTGATGTGTAGGGAGTAAAACTTGAATCATCTTTTTCTTAGTATCTTTTGAAAAATTGAAACTATGCCGGAAAGCAAAAAAAGACCTGGACACCACGTACACCACAACCCTTCCACTACACCGGGAAAACCTCGCTCAAAAGGAAGAATTATGTGGGCTGTTTTATTAGGAGTATTTGGTTTGATGGTTGCTTTTTTTGCTGCAGGTAGTAATTATATTGCCCTTGCTGCCGGTGCTGTTGTCGGGGGAATTATTGGATATATTATTGGCAAAAAAATGGAAACAGAAATAAAGAGTAATGCCTGATCTTAAATGATTATTATTTTTTTGCCCGTTCGTATTGTCGGGGCCATTTAATATCAACCCCCAATTCTCTGGCAGCATGCAATGGAAAATAAGGATCTCTTAAAAACTTTCTAGCCAATAAAATAAAATCTGCTTTTCCATTTTGAAGCACAGATTCTGCTTCCTCTGCTTTGGTGATCAAGCCTACAGCACCTGTCATAATACCGGCTTCTTTTTTTATACGCTCCGCAAAGGAAACCTGGTACAACGGGCCTGTGGGAATCACAGCTCCCGGCACATTTGCTCCCGAAGAGCAATCAATTACATCCACTCCTTCCTTTTTAAGTTCTTTGGCTAGGGCTACCGAATCATCTATTGTCCAGCCGCCCTCTGTCCAGTCTGTTGCAGAAAGACGAACCCATAGAGGCAATTCCGCAGGCCATACATCACGGATAGCCCTCATGACTTGCACTAACAATCTTATTCTGTTTTCAAATGTCCCTCCGTATTCATCATTTCTTTTATTGCTTAATGGAGATAGAAACTGGTGCAGTAAATATCCATGCGCCGCATGAATCTCTACTACCTTAAAGCCAGCCTGCAGCGACCTTACCGCCGCTGCCCGAAAGTCATCAACCACTTTTTCAATTTCTAATTTAGATAAGGCATGCGGTGCCGGTTCATCCTCCTTAAAGGCAATGGGGGAGGCACTTACTGTTTCCCAACCTCCCTCATCTTTTGTTATTGGGTGGCCACCGTCCCACGGTGATTGATGGCTAGCTTTTCTGCCGGCATGAGCCAATTGAATTCCGGCTACTGCCTGCTGCGTTTCAATAAAAGCAACGATGGTTTTTAAAAAAGAAATATGATCGTCTTTCCATATTCCAAGGTCACCTGGGGTTATCCTTCCTTCGGGAGACACAGCAGTTGCTTCTGAAAGTACCAAAGCCGCTCCACCTACTGCACGGCTGCCCAAATGCACGAGGTGCCAGTCATTGGCAAATCCATCTTTGCTGGAATACTGGCACATCGGGGAAACAACAATTCTGTTTTTTAATTGTATATCCTTAATCGTGATCGGTTCAAATAGTAATGCCATTATCAATAATTATGTTTTCAAACTTGCAAACTTGCGGCCACTAATAGATTCAGAAAGAGAGGCCATAAAGGGGCTTGACTTGCGTGGCAAGATAGTTGAACAGATAAATGATAATTAGAATACAATAAAATTAATATGACAAAAACGAAAGGATATGCCGCTCAGGAGGCAACCGCACCATTAGGGCCATTTAGTTTTGAAAGAAGGGACCTTGGTCCGAAAGATGTGCAGTTAGATATTTTGTACTGTGGGGTATGCCACTCAGACGTGCATCAGGTGCGCAACGAATGGGGAGGAGCCATGTACCCAATGGTGCCTGGTCATGAAATAGTAGGCCGTGTAACCCATGTGGGAGGTGAGGTAAAAAAATTTAAGGAAGGAGACCTCGCCGGGATTGGTTGCCTGGTAGATTCGTGCCGTGAGTGCCAGAATTGCAAAGAAGGCTTGGAGCAGTATTGCAGCAATGGATCCGTGGGTACCTACAATGCAAAGGAGCGGGATGGTAAATCCATAACCTATGGAGGTTATTCCAATAATATTATTTGTGATGAATCTTTTGTATTAAAAGTATCAGAAAAACTGCCCTTAGAAGGAGTGGCTCCCCTGCTATGTGCCGGTATTACTACTTATTCTCCGCTAAAGCATTGGAAGGTGGGAAAGGGTGATAAACTGGGAGTACTAGGTTTAGGTGGTTTAGGCCATATGGCAGTAAAATTTGGCGTTGCCTTTGGTGCTGAAGTTACCATGCTGAGCCATACTCCCTCTAAAGAAGCGGATGCAAAACGCTTAGGTGCTCACAAGTTTGCATTAACCAGCAATGAGGAAACAGTGAAAGGTTTAGCCAACTATTTTGATTTTATAATTGATACCGTTTCTGCTCCGCATGATTACAACACGTATTTAAATATGCTGAATACAAACGGAGTTCTAATATGTGTGGGTGCTCCTCCTGCACCCGCTCAGGTGCCTGCATTTAACCTTATTGGAAACAGAAGAAGTTTTGCAGGATCCCTCATTGGTGGTTTGCCGGAAACACAGGAGATGCTTGACTATTGCGCAGCGCATGGCATTACATCAGATGTGGAAGTGATAGCTATGAAGGATATTAATGAAGCCTATGAACGTATGTTAAAAGGTGATGTGCGCTATCGGTTCGTTATTGATATGGCCACATTATAAATTACGTACCTGAAGCGGTAAAAAGGCAGCATTGTTTTTAGGTGGTGCCTTTTTTTAATGTTATGATAAATCAGTTGGTTCTTTATTTAAAATTATTTTATCAAGTAAAAAATTAAATAGCATGAAAAATAAATGGCTACTTTTTTTGTCCTCTTTTTTTAGTGTGCTATCTTTTGCGCAATCCTATACTTCTACAGTTAGCTACAACAAAGCGCAACAACCGGCGCTGGTGCTGCAACTGCCCTACAGTGAAAATGTTGCAGAAGATTTTATCGTCGCCAATCTTAAAAAAACAGGCTTCGAACCGGAAACAAAAGGAAAACTATTTTGGAAGAAAAATACCGTAGACGGTTACTATATTTTTAAAGGAGTAGTGCTACCAGAAATTAATTCACCAATGGACCTTTATTTCAAAGTAAACCGCCGCAGCAAACAATTAAAAGACCAATCCACCATTGCCATGTTGGTGAGCCGTGGAGATGAGCATTTCCTATCTATGGACTCAGACGAAAATGCGTACCTGGCGGCCAAACATTTCTTGAATGGTTTTGTTTCTGAGTCTGCCGTGTATAAGCAAAACCTTGATGTGGATGCACAGGAAAATGTTGTGAAGATTGCGGAAAAGAAATTAGGAAAACTTCAGGATGATGAAAAAGACCTGATGAAAAAAATAGAACAAATGCAAAATGATTTAAAGTCCAACCGCGCTGATCAGGATAGACAGCAAAGTGCTATTGTAGAAGAGCGCCGCAAGCTGGCCGAATTGAAAATGAAGGTGCTCCCTCAGCAATAAATTAAACAAATTGAGTTGGGAAGTGGGATTGTTTTTATTAAAAATTAAATCAGAAAAAATGGATAAGACCCTTAGTGACATCAGCAAAAAAATGCAAAAACTGGACATTTGTATGATGACCACCAAAACCAAAGTGGGCCAGCTTACCAGCCGGCCAATGAGTAATAATGGGGATGTAGAATATAATGGAAATTCTTATTTCTTTTCGTACGATGGAGCCCGATCTATAAAAGATATTAGTGAAAACCCTTCCGTTAATTTGAATTTTACAGGGCCAAATAATTTATACATTTCTATCGTGGCCACTGCAAAATTAATACATAGTAAAGCCGTCATGGAAGAACACTGGCTGAAAGAATTAGAGCAATGGTTTAAAGATGGACTCGATACAAAAGGCATTGTAATGATCCATGTAAAGGCAAAGCGAATTAAGTATTGGCACAATGAAGATGAAGGAGAAGTGAAAGTATAATTGTTAGTAGCATTTAATTAATTTATCAATTTCTTAGTATAAAAAAAGCCACCCTAAAAGATGGCTTTTTTTATTTAAGAAAATTAATCAGGCAGTACCAAAGTTGGTGTCAGCCTGTGTAAATTGGCCAGTGGTAGCATGCCGACCCTCACTTAGTTCTTCAATAATTTTTTTATTAAACGCATCCAGGTCTTCTGGGCTTCGGCTCGTCACTAAACCGTTGTCCACTACTACTTCTTTATCTTCCCACTGAGCACCGGCATTCACCAAATCTGTTTTTATAGAAGGGTAAGAAGTAAGTGTTCGATTAGATATCATTCCGGTTTCAATTAACAACCACGGGCCGTGACATATAGCTGCCAAAGGTTTCCCTTGCTCTAAAAAATGTTGGGCAAAAGCCACACAACTTTTGTTGGTTCGCATCTTATCCGGATTCATTACCCCGCCAGGCAATACCAGCATATCATAATCTTCCGGATTGGCATTTTCCAAAACAACATCCACCGGGAGTTCTATGCTCCAATGATCCGTATCCCAGGCTGTTACTTTATCTTTTTGCGGAGATATTATGTGTACCGTAGCTCCCGCTTCTTCCAGTGCTTTTTTAGGGCTGGTCAATTCTACTTCTTCAAATCCATTCTCTGTTAGTATAGCTACTTTTTTTCCTCTTACATCGCGTGCCATATTCTTATATTTTTTTATAGAAAAATTAAATGTCACGATACAAAGCACAAAAACTAAACCATATAAAATCCTTTTTTGTTGAACAGGTTCCATTTCTTCAGTACTTTCAAAGCCAACAACAGTTTATGAAACGTATTTATTTTGCTATTGGTCTTATTGCAATTTTTATTTCATTTAGTTGCAACCGCAACCCTTACGCGGCAACTAATAAAAGCTACAAAAAACAAGTGAAGGCTTTTGCTAAAACAATCCGGAAAATGCCTCCTAATGCTACGTTGGATAATGCACCTTTTTGGGTAGGCACTACCAATTTTAACCTGCGCAAACCGAACCTGGTTGTCATCCATCATACAGCACAAAATAGTTGTGATCAAACTTTGAAAACCTTTACAAAACCTGTAAGCCAGGTGAGTGCCCACTATGTAATTTGCAAAGACGGCACCGTCCATCAAATGCTCAATGATTATTTACGATCATGGCATGGAGGTGTAGGTAAATGGGGAAATATCAACGATATTAATTCTTCTTCCATTGGCATTGAATTAGATAATAATGGCTTTGAACCTTTTCCGGAACCACAGATCAACAGCCTGATGCGGGTACTCGATACTTTGAAAAAAAGGTATGGCATCCCGGCGGCTAATATTATTGGCCATTCTGATATTGCACCTACAAGAAAAGTAGATCCTAACGTGCAGTTTCCTTGGAAAACCTTGTCGGATCGTGGTTTTGGCTTGTGGTATAGCGATACGGCAAAAGTAGTAGTGCCGGCAGATTTTAATTCTTTGCAGGCACTGCGGATAATTGGGTACGATGTAAAAGACAGCGCTGCTGCCATTGGTGCCTTTAAGCGCAAATACGAACAACAGGAAAGCAAGCAATTAACCGAAGCCGACCGAAAGATTTTGTTTGCACTCTATCAGAAATACCAGTAAAAAGCCACCATACATTTCTTGTTTTTCCTACTCTATTTATTAACAAAATGTGCGTAATACGCCGTACATCTACGGTTGCAATACGCTCCTATAAGTTGTACCTTAGAGGAAACAAAAAATGGAGGCCTATGAAACTTCTTTTACTTTCTTTTTTCCTATTTTCTGCCGGTATTTTACAGGCGCAACCGGCTAAGGTTGCTGCTTTGCCCATGGGTACTTATTCCATTCAAAGTAATAATCCTGATACGTGGCCATTAGGTGATATTGTGTTGGTAGATGAATATCATTATAAAACCGGATCTGAAAACATTACAGGAGAATACAAATTCAGCGCAACAGCACAACGCATCTTATTTGTATCTGGCCCATTAAAAGGAGCTTTTGCTAAAACGGTAATAACCGCCGGTGATCCGGCTATTATACTTCCTTTAAAAGAAAATAAGGAAATTGGTTTTAAGCTTGCTGTAGATGTATGGGCTTATTACAAAAAGAATTAATTGCATTCCTTTTATTGAAGCAACTATCATTTGTAGTAAAATAATTTTTTACTATAATTCATGTATCACGTAAGTGACTACTCCCCAAATAGAGAATTGCGAAAGTGGATCAATGTCAATGGAAGCAAGTTTCGTTGTTTCCGGTACCAGCCTTATTTTATTAAATGATCTTTCATAGCGGCGAACCAGCATTTCTCCATTTAAAACGGCCACCACTACCTTGCCATTTTTTGCCGGCAGGGAACGGTCTACTATAATCACATCACCATTATGAATGCCGGCACCTTTCATAGCATCACTATTTACCCGCATGAAAAAAGTAGCCGGTTTGTTGCGCACCAATTGTTCATTCAAATCAAAACCTGAATCCGTTTCTTGCGAGCTGGAGCGACCACCTGCTATTGCGGTGATCTTTGGTGTCGTGTACTCGGTTGCGTTCGGTTGAAATAAGGGATCCGTATTCATAAACTAAATTTTATTATGCTAAAAACTTTAGTAAATTTATACTAAATATTTTACTAACCAATAAACCAGTTTTATGGAAATGAAAATCACTATGCCGGGCTACCGCTTGCACGAGTACAAGTTAGTGGTGCCCCTGCCCGAGACAATAGGGGAAAAAGTAACGGAATTGCGTAATACATTATTTGAGAAATATAAAGTAAAAAGCAATCAAGATCTAAAGCCCTGCCTTACATTGCTTTCCTGTTTTTCTTATGAAAAATCAGAGGAGAGGTTGATTGCTTATTTGCAGCAAATTGCTATGGGCACGGACGTTTTCAAAGTAGATGTGGCTTCTTTTTCGGCCTATCCATCACATAGCATATACATCAACGTAGCCACTAAAGAACCTTTCCATCATATTGCCAAAGAGTTGAAAAGGGGCAAACGCTTGCTACAGGTGCCGGCACATGAACCTCTCTTTTTCAATGAACCTCAATTGATGCTAGCACAAAATTTAAAACCGTTTCAATTTATAAGTATGTGGTTGGATTGTGAGCACAGTGCATTCAGTGGAAAGTTTATGGCAGATGCATTTTTATTATTAAAACGAAATAGCAATCATCGGTATGAGATAGTGCGTCGCATGGAGTTTATGAACTTGCCCTTGCAGGTTGCACAAGGCAGCCTATTCGCCTGAAGTAAGTTCTGCGTACGTATAAGGTTCCTTTATTTCCGGGTGATTGGTATCAGCACCACGGGTAGTTATTAATTTGGAAATAGGATATGCTTTCATTGTACTATCATCGCAGGGTTGTAAAAAAGAAGTGATCTGATCTTTGGTAAGATTTGGCTGTAACCAATCATTCCACTGTGATTTTTGAAGAATAACCGGCATCCTTTTTTTTATGTTGTGCACTCTCGCCAGTAACGGATTGGCTTCCGTAGTAATAATAGAAAAGGTGCGCAATAATTCACCACTTTCCTTATCTACCCAATGGGCATACAGGCCGGCTAAACCAAATAATTCAAAATCATTAAAATGAACATAATGCGGAAATTTTTTCTTTTTAAATTCCATCCATTCAAAAAAACCATCAGCTAAAACAATGCATCGGTTTTGTACATACGATCTAAATGAGGGCTTTTCAAAAATGGTTTCGCCTTTTGCATTCAGCGTTTGAGTTCTTATTTTATCTGCATCATTCAATGACTTTACCCAGTGCGGAATAAGGCCCCATTGGTACAGTTGCACCGTATCTTTTTTTTCAGAAGTAATGACCGGCATATAAGGAAAATTAAAACCAATAGTATGGTACATCGGTTCAAAATCAGATTCCCAATTTAACCCGGTGGCCTTTATTATCTCCTCCAGTTTCTTTGATAATGAATAATGATAACACATAGTAGGTTACTGATTCAAATAATTAAAAAATGAGTTCCAACCAAATTTTAAAAAGTAAAGCTACTACTGAAGCGGTAAATAATAGTGAATACAGGAAAGGCCGCGGGGCACAGTATAACACAAAAAATAAATTTGAAAAAAATGAACTAACAAGGGAACATATAGAAGGCATTGATGACTGGATAGAGCCAAATGTAAAAACGCAATATCTGGAAGTATTTCCCAAATCATTGGTCAACAAAGTGGAAAGTCCGGATGTAGCTATGATGTACAGTATGAACCCATACGGGGGTTGCGAACATGGCTGCATATATTGCTTTACCCGCAATTCATTTGAATATTGGGGTTACAGTGCCGGTCTTGATTTTGAAACAAAAATATTAGTAAAACAAAATGCTCCGGAATTGTTGCGCCAATTTTTAAAGCATCCAAAATGGAAGCCTTTTCCTATTATGCTAAGTGGCAATACAGACTGTTACCAACCAGCAGAAAAAAAGTATCGGCTTACCAGAAAACTGTTGGAGGTGTGTAACGAATTTAATCAACCGGTGAGCATTCTTACCAAAAATGCAGCTATTCTTAAAGACAAAGATTTGTTGCAGGAAATGGCAAAGAAGAACATTTTGTCGGCCATGGTATCCATCACTTCTTTAAATGAAAGCTTGCGGCAGGTGATGGAGCCACGCACCACTACCGGCAAACAACGGTTGCGGGTTATAGAAGAATTAAGTACCGCCGGAGTACCAATGGGTGTAATGATGGGGCCCATGATACCGGGTTTGAATGACCATGAATTGACTTCTATTATGAAAGCGGCAAAAGAAGCAGGTGCTTCCTTTTCAGGATATACAATTATTCGGTTGAATGGTGCTATTAAAATATTGTTTTATGACTGGCTGTATAAAAACTTTCCTGACCGTGCTGACAAAGTATGGCACCTTATTGAAGCCTGCCATGGCGGCCGGGTGAATGACAGCGAGTGGGGCCGCCGCATGTCAGGGGAAGGTGCTATAGCAAAACTAATTGCGCAGCAATATAAGATGTATGGAAAGCTGTATGGTATGAATACCAAGCCACTGGAATTAGATACAAGTAATTTCAAAAGGCCGGGAGAGCAAAGAAGGTTATTTTAAGTTAGATGTTTATCGTTATTTGAAATCAAACACAAAGCAATTGTAATACAACATTTATAACTTCTCCAGCTTCAATTCAAAAATGATCAAAGAGAGATTAAGTGTTGCTCTACCGGGAGAATTATATAACCTAAAAAGTATTTAGCAAATTATACTTTGATATATATCTTCTTTTTATCCATCCAATACACAATAACCCAATAAAATAAGATCATAGTAAGGGCATAAAATAGAGAACCATTTTCTACAGCACCAGGGATGGCTTTACAGATTTTTTCGTAATACCAGCTAAAAGGAGAAAGGTATTTTGCCGTGCCCTCATCTGTAAATCCATTGGGAATGCGGATGAGCGCCAGGATGCGCGGGAGAAAACCACTTAGAAAAAAAATAAACAATGGGTTTTTCCCAAATACATCAAAGAATTTGGTCCACCAGCCACGGATATTTTTTATTTCAATTGCATAAATAAGCGTTGCTAATACAGCAATGGCCAGCCCGGTGGTATACACCACATAAGAGCTAGTCCATATCTTTTTATTTAACGGAAAAGAAAGGCTCCAGCAATAGCCTGTAAATAATAAAGCCATAGCAGCCACAAACAAGCCTGTAAGCATTTGGTAAGGCCCTGTACTTGCATTTTCCGTTTTATTATCAACAACGGCTTTGCCTTTCGTTTGAATATAAGCTCCTACAAGGAAACCAAAAATTACCTGCGCAATACCGGGAATAGTATGTATCAAACCTTCGGGGTCAAAAGCAATTGCCTTGCCGTTCAAGCTTTCGCCGTGATACATATGCGGCTCTGTAAGAATGGCCTTGTCTATGGCGGTACCAAACCAGCCTGTCAAACTATACGGATCCGCCGGATTGCCGATAATGCATAATGCCCAATAAGCCAATAGCAGAATTCCTGCTGCTAAAAAAGCTCCTTTTGGTTTGGTATAATAAACAATTATTGAAGCAAAAAAGTAACTTAAGGCAATACGCTGCAACACCCCTAAAATGCGGATACCAACTACCTGGCCGTCTGTTCCCAACCATTCCCAACCTTTTAGCACCAGGTGGCCATCCATATAGCGCACAAATGGCGACCAGTTTAAAAATAAGCCAATGGCTAAAATAAGCAGGGTGCGTTTGGTAATTTTTTTCCAAAATACCACACTACCGGCCGCTTCAAAGCGAGGCATGACAAATGCCATGGCATTGCCTACAGCAAATAAAAAGAAAGGGAATACTAGATCGGTAGGAGTCACTCCATGCCAGGGAGCATGTTCTAAGGGCGAGTAAATATGTGCCCAAGAGCCTGGATTGTTCACCAGTATCATCAGGGCTACGGTAGCACCCCTAAATACATCCAGAGAATAATATCGCTGCTGCTTCAAAGTAATTTTTTGTTTAAATGTAATATTTTGAAAGATTACCGGGTAATGTATTTAAATAAGCACTAAAATTTTCAGTCATCTAACATCCTATATAAAGAATACGTCCCTGTTAGAATTATTATAAAATTTCAAATTTGGGATTGGTTAAAAAGGGATGAATGACATCATATTTAAATTTTAAATAGCATCAGTTATAATTTTTAGGGGAAAATAAAGCCGAATTAAGGTGTAAAAAATAGAGTACATTTTTTGGTATAAAACAGGGTGTAAAAAATTCTTTTATAATAATTAACTTATTAGTATTCTGCGTTTTTAAAGCATTTGCTGCTCCCACACAACACCTATATTTGCACCTCATTTGGCAAAAACCAATTTATTTATAACCAAAAGGGATGTAAGTGAGGTGGCGAAGCCATGCAAAAAAGTGAAAAGGTGAGCTTTAAATGGTACGCCCTGTACACACGGCCTCGTTGGGAGAAAAAAGTAAATAAACTTTTGGAACAAAAAGGTATTGAAAGCTATTGCCCGCTCAATAAAGTACGCCGTAAATGGAGCGATCGGATGAAAACGGTAGAAGAGCCTCTATTTAAATCTTATGTATTTGTAAAGATTGAAGATGCAGGTCGTACAGAGGTACGGATGACAGATGGAGTCATCAATTTTGTGTATTGGGATGGTAAGCCAGCTATTGTAAAGGATAAAGAAATTCAAATTATCCGCCACTTTTTAGATGAGTACGAAAACGTGCAACTGGAAAGTATGAATTTAAAGGCGGATCAACGGGTACGCATTATTGCCGGGCCCATGATGGATCAGGAAGGTAAAATATTGGAAGTAGGGCATAAGTTGGCTAAAGTGGCAATAGACAGCCTTGGATGTATTTTAGTAGCAAGTATTGACAAGAACAAATTAATTTCAGCACAACCAAATCAAATAAAGGATTAATGCGATACATCCTGTTGGGAGCTTTTTTAGCCCTATTTTTTATTTCCTGCAAAACCCCAAACCGGGTCATTTATAATTACCTGGAAGATGTAAAGGATACATCCGTTCGAGGCGAGGTTCTTATCAAAGAGCCAATTATTCAAAGAAATGACCTTCTCTCTATTCAAGTATATAGTGCTGCTACAGACCCGTTGATAGATGTACCTTATAACCTGCCTGTAATGACCGGTGGTGCTAGTGGGGGTGGAGGTTCTCAAGGCGGCAGCCAGGTGGGTGGAGTATTAGTAGACCAAAAAGGTAATATTGAATTTCCACGTATTGGCCTCATACATGCTGAAGGCCTAAATAAAAGCGAATTAGCTGATGTGATGAAGGCGAGGCTAAAGGGACAATTAACTGATCCGAATGTGATCATTCGATTTTTAAATTTTCGCATCACTGTAATGGGTGAAGTAGGTAATCCTGGAGTTTTAAATATACCTACCGAGCGGCTCACCTTACTAGAAGCTCTAGGCATGGCTGGTGACATTACCGAATTTGGAAAAAAGAAAGAAATTAAAATATTGAGGGAAAATAATGGTATTCGAAAAATGGGAATATTAGATGTAACCTCAGAAAAAATGTTTGAATCTCCTTATTACCAATTGCAGCAAAATGATGTAATACTGGTGGAGCAAACACGCTATAAGATCCGTCAGACAGAGCAGGAACGCATATCTAGGCAAATAGCTTTTGCCACAGGTATTGTTTCTACCATTGCTGTATTAATTGCCTTATTCAGAAAATAACTTAAACTTTTTTATCCATCTCAATGGACGATCAATTACCACCTGCCATTAAAAGCGAGGTTGCTGGCCCCAGTATCAAGGATATCTTTTTTAAATACTTACGGTTTCTTCCGCTATTTATTATTTCAGTAGCCCTAAGCCTATTAGTGGCTTACCTATACCTGCGGTATACCACAGAGATTTATTCATCAACAGGAGCCCTGGTAATTAAAGATGAAAAAAATAGTAAGCAAGGGGGTGACCCAAAGTTTAATGAGCTCTTTTCCGGCGGTGTCAAAAACATTCAAAGTGAAATAGAATATATCCGATCAAGGCCATTAATGGAAAGGGTGGTCAAATCATTAAACCTGAATTTTGCTTATGAGGCAAAAGGCCGGTTTAAGAATTTAAATTTGTATGACATTTCTCCCTTTCATATAGAGGCCGTTCGTTTGAATGACTCTATAATGCCATTTGCGTTAAATATCAAATTTGAAAATGAAAAAACCTTTAGCATTAACAATGAAAAAGGTTTGTATGCATTAGGTCAAAACTTTAGTACACCCCATGGTATTTTCCGTCTTGTACGCAATCAACAAAGCACCTTTTCTGATGAATACAACGTAACCTGGCAATCCACCACTTCTAGAGCTATTAATTTAACCAACGATCTATTGGTGGCCCCTAAAACGCAGGGTACCGGCATTATCACCATCTTGCTGGAATCAACAAGCCCGATACTGGCAGCAGATGTGGTGAATAAATTAATGGAGGAATACCAGGTTGCCACCATTGAAGATAAAAATATTACTACCCGCCAAACTATTGATTTTATAGACGGTCGTTTACGTATTGTATCCCGCGAACTAGATAGCATTACTAATAATTTACTGGCCTACCAAAAGCTGAACAAACTCATAAATCCAGAGGCACAATCAGCTGAATATTTAGCAAAACTTAGTGAGACCGATAAACTGCTTAATGACCAAAAAATACAGATTGACATTGCACAAAATATTGGTGCCTACCTGGGTAGCCAGGGTAATGCATTCAATGTAGTTCCTTCCTCATTAGGTATACAAGATGCTACCCTTAATACCCTAATTGCAGGGTATAATGTAACGCAGTTGGAGCGTAAAGCATTGATTGATGGTAATGTGCCAAGAGGTAATATTGCCGTGCAGCAAAAAGAAGACTTGCTGGAAAAACTTCGTAGAAGTATTCTGGAAAATTTGCGCAACTTACGATCAGCTTACGGTTCATCTATTAATCAACTGAGGCAGCAGAATAGTTACGTGCAAGACCAAATTCGCACCCTGCCGGAAAAGCAACAAAACTTTATTGAAATACAACGCCAGCAACAGGGAAAGCAGGAAATGTATAATTTCTTAATGGCCAGAAGAGAAGAATCTGCTATTTCCCTCGCAGCAACAATATCTGATACAAAAGTTTTAGAAAAGGCAGCACCAGAATATGCGCCTGTAAAACCAAAGCGCCGAAGCGTTCAACTTATTGCTTTTGCTATTGGCCTGCTATTACCAGCACTTGTGATATTCATATTAGAAGTATTAAATGATAAAGTAACCTCAAAGCAAGATGTAGAGCGACTTACAAGTGCAACTATTCTAGGAGAAGTTGGTCATTCCTTTGCCAATAATACCTTGATTGTAACCACTAATAGCCGAAGCGTGGTGGCGGAGCAATTTCGAATTATCCGTTCCAATCTTCAGTACATAGTGCACAATATTAAAAAGCCGGTTATACTCGTTACTTCCACCTTTAGTGGTGAGGGAAAATCCTTTATAAGTACCAACATTGGATCAGTAATGGCCCTGGCAGGAAAGCGAACTATTATATTAGAGTTTGATATCCGCAAGCCTAAAATTCTTACTCATTTGGGTATGACAAAAAAGCCAGGTTTGACCAATTACCTATTGGGAAAAGTGACGTTACAAGATCTTCCCGTTTCTGTGCCGGAGCAGGAAAATTTGTTTGTTTTACCTTGCGGTCCGGTACCACCTAACCCGGCAGAAATGCTGCTCGACGAAAAGCTTGCCGACCTTTTTGTATACCTGCGGCAAAACTTTGATGTAATTATAATGGATACGGCTCCGGCCGGTATGGTAAGTGATGCCATAACCCTAAGCAAATATGCTGACTGTACCTT
>JBDSBL010000111.1:0-6050 GCA_039921625.1 Chitinophagaceae bacterium | reverse complement strand
GATGTTGGAGAATGGTAAAAAAGTGTTTGATGTTTTAGCAGAAAACGGAGTGTTTGCAGATTGGCGCGAACCCGATGTGATCCGCATAGCGCCGGTACCGCTTTACAATACATTTGAAGAAGTGTACCTCTTTACCCAACGATTATTTGATGCAATTTCTAAGGTAAGAAAAGACCACAAATAAACCTTTCTCATTAAAAAAATAGAATGACCCGACAACAATTAGCTGCGCAAATATTTTCTAAAAGAAGTTACTTATGCGTGGGCCTCGACACGGATGTAACTAAAATACCTAAACACCTGCAACAAAAGCCGGACGCCGTTTTTGAGTTTAATAAAGCCATCATAGAAGCTACAAAAGAACACTGTGTTGGCTATAAAATCAATACGGCCTTTTATGAAGCATTAGGTGCTAAAGGTTGGGAAGCACTGGAGCAAACGGCTGCTTATATTCCGGAAACACATTTTAAAATTGCCGATGCCAAACGTGGTGATATTGGCAATACCGCTACGCAGTATGCCCGTGCTTTTTTCGAGAAAATGGATTTTGACGCCATAACGGTAGCGCCCTATATGGGTGCTGATAGCGTCTTACCTTTTTTGGAATACAAAGATAAATGGACCATCCTTTTAGGACTAACCTCCAATGCCGGCGCCCGCGATTTTGAATTTCAAAAAGTAGTGGTAGAAAAAGAAGTGTTGGAAGAAGGAAGGCATTATGTGCAGGAAGAAAAAATGTACCTGTATGAAAAAGTAATGACCACCGCTGCGCTGTGGGGCACAGAAGAAAACCTGATGTTTGTGGTTGGGGCCACAAGAGCCAATGAAATGGCGAGCATCCGAAAGTTGACACCCAACCATTTTTTCCTTGTGCCAGGGGTAGGTTTTCAAGGTGGCAGTTTGACAAACATTTCTGATCAAGGATTTATAAAGGATTGTGGCTTGCTGGTAAATGTAAGCCGGGCCATATTGTATGCGTCACAAGGTGAAAATTTTGCGGAAGAAGCCCACACCATAGCCCGACAGCTAAAAGAAGAAATGCATCCTTATTTTCACTAATCTTTCTACATCACATTTTTTCATACACTTTATTACTTACTTTCCATAGCTAAAAATTTCTTGCCCATGCATAAGTTTATTCTTTCTCTTTCCTTTGTCATTTGTACCTGTATTTTATCTGCACAAACGCCGGTTAGCACTGCCAATTACCAGTTGGCCTCACGATTTTCTCCGGCAAAGCTGAATAAGATGGTGTTCAGCACATCCGTAGATCCGCATTGGCTAAAATTGTCCGATCGTTTTTGGTATGTGTATGAAACTACCAATGGTCGAAAATGGTATATAGTGGATCCGGCAAAAGGAGAGAAAAAAGTATTGTTTGATAATGCAAAGCTAGCAGCTGCCATTACCAATATTGTAAGAGACCCCTTTGACGACCAGCATTTGGACATTGATTCCCTTCGTTTTATTAAAGATGAAAATTGGATTCAGTTTGATGTATTGAGCACACAGGAAGTGGAAGTAAAAGACACCGCTGCTAAGAAAGGTTCGCCTCCAAAAAAAGAAAGGAAAAAATTCTTCTTTGAATACAACTTATCCTCTGGTCAGTTAAATGAATTGACTGATTTTAAAAAACCTAAAAGAAATCCACGGTGGGCCGCTGTTTCTCCTGATGGACAAACGGTTTTATTTGCCCGTAATTACAACCTGTATTGGATGGACAAAGCCAATTATGAAAAGGCACTTAAAAATGAAGAGGATAGTACCATTAAAGAAAATAAATGGACTACCGATGGGGAAGAGTATAATGAATACGGCAGTTCTCAGGGAGAAAATAATGTAGATAAAGAAAAAAATAAAAATAAACGCAAGCCGGTATTTGCTTACTGGTCGCCGGATTCCAAACATTTTGTTTTAATACGGCAAGATCAGCGGGCAGTAAAAGAATTGTGGGTAATCAATAGCATAGCAGAGCCACGGCCAACACTGGAAACCTACAAGTACCACATGCCCGGTGAAAAGGAAGCTCCCATTGATAATGTATTGTTGTTTGATGTAAGTTCTAAAACAAAAAAAGAATTGCTGATCAAACAGTTTAAAGACCAGAGTATAGGCTTATGGTCGCGGCCAGCAATGGAAAGTGCACGTGATGATGATTGGAGACCCCTCGTATGGCAAGGTACCAACAATCAATTTTATTTTAACCGCACCAGCCGCGATTTGAAACGCATAGACATTTGTGTTGTCAATATTAATAACGACGAAGTAAAGTCATTGATAGAGGAGCGGATGAATACGTATGTAGAAACAAGAAGATTAGGTGTAGTAAATGGTGGTGATGAATTAATACAATGGAGTGAACGTGATGGATGGGCTCATTTTTATTTGTATGATGGCACAGGAAAATTAAAGAACCAAATTACCTCAGGCGCTTTCCATAGCGAGGATATTGTAAATATTGATGACAAGAAAAGGGTACTTTATTTTACGGCCAATGGCCGGGAGCTAAATGAAGATCCTTACTACCTGCACCTTTACCGAGTAAATTTTGACGGCACCGGAATGCGATTATTAAATGCAGGTGAGTACGAACACAATGTAAGCATGAGTGATAGAGAAACTTATTTTGTTGACAATTATTCACGGGTAGATACAGCTCCAAAATCTGCTTTGTTCAATACAGAAGGAAGAAAAATAATGGAATTGGAAACCACAGATCTTTCTTCGCTTTTTGCAGCAGGTTATAAATTTCCTCAAGTCTTTAAAGTAAAAGCAGATGATGGGATCACAGATTTGTATGGTGCCATGTATAAGCCATTTGATTTTGATTCTACTAAAAAATACCCGGTGATTGCCTATGTGTACCCCGGCCCGCAAACGGAAGCAGTGAACAAAGCATTTAGCAAATCAATGGATCGCATAGACCGCCTGGCACAAATCGGTTTTATAGTAGTAACGGTAGGCAACAGGGGAGGAAACCCAAGCCGCTCCAAATGGTACCACAATTTTGGGTATGGCAATTTGCGTGATTATGGTTTGGCAGATAAAAAGGCGGCTATTGAACAATTATCAGATCGGTACTCTTTTATTGACATTAATAAAGTAGGTATCCATGGCCATTCCGGTGGAGGCTTTATGTCCACTGCTGCCATGTTAGTTTATCCTGATTTTTTTAAGGTGGCGGTTTCTTCTTCAGGCAATCACGATAATTCAATATATAACCGTTGGTGGAGCGAAAAACACCACGGAGTAAAAGAAATGGTTGGTGAAAAAGGAGATACTTCCTTTTTATACAATATTGAAAAAAACCAGGACCTAGTAAAAAATCTTAAGGGGCACCTGATGTTGACAACAGGCGATATAGACAACAACGTAAGCCCTGCCAATACCATCCGCGTGGTCAATGCATTAATTAAAGCCAACAAGCGTTTTGATCTTGTGCTGCTGCCCGGACAAAGACATGCCTACGGCGATATGCAGGAATATTTTTTCTGGATGCTGGCCGATTATTACAGCAAATGGCTGTTAGGAGATTTTAATCAGCCGGTTGATATTATAGAAATGAATCGGGAGCTGCCGCAAACTGGCCCGAAAAAAAGAGGGTAATTCAGTATTAAAAAAGCATCCCAAAAGGTGCTTTTTTTTTATTTAGAACCAACTATAAAAAGGTTATAAAATAATTCAGAGGTCATAACTTTAAAATAAAAAAACAATGGAAAATAAAGTACATCCACTATTAATTTGTTTGTGGTTTGATGGTAAAGCAAAAGAAGCAGCTCAATATTATTGCTCTGTTTTTAAAGATGCTAAAATAACAGGTGAAAACCCCGTGGTGGTTACTTTTGAAGTAAATGGTACAAAGTTCATGGGCCTAAATGGAGGACCTCATTACCAATTCAATGAAGCTATTTCGTTAGTGATCAATTGCGATTCGCAAGAAGAAATTGATTATTACTGGAATACCTTGACGAACGGTGGAGAAGAAGGAAAATGCGGCTGGTTGAAAGATAAGTTCGGAGTATCGTGGCAGGTAGTGCCTTCCATGATGGGCAGTTTTATGACCTCACCGGAAAAAGCACAAAGGGTTACGAATGCCATGCTGAAAATGAATAAGATGGATATTGAAGTTCTTCGGGAAGCTTAATCAAACTATCTAAAAAGAGAGACTAATTATTTTCACCTTGAGGAATCGATCAATGAAGCCAACCGGGATTTTTTATCTTATAATAAATTCTATTTTGTTGGTAGGAGTAGGGGGCTGCTTTAAACAAAATAGCAATCAACCATTACCTCCTTTATCCCCGCCGGTGTCCGTTAATTCTAATTTTGTAACAGGAGCAGATATAAGTTGGGTAACAGAAATGGAGGCGGCAGGAAAAAAATTTTACAATCCTTCAGGTGGTGAAGAAGACCTGTTTTCTATTTTAAAAAAAGGCAATTTAAATACAGTCCGGTTAAGGGTTTGGGTAAATCCTCTTAAAGGTTTCAATGGTGAGGCAGACCTAGTAGCAAAAGCAATGCGGGCCAAGAATGCCGGCTACCGCATTTTAATTGATTTTCATTATAGCGATACCTGGGCCGACCCGGGACAACAAGCAAAACCTGCAGCCTGGGCCGCATTGGATATGGCTGGTTTAAAAGGTGCGATCACTAATCACACTACCTCCGTATTATCAGCCTTAAAAAAAGCTGGTATCCATCCCGAATGGGTGCAGGTAGGCAATGAAACAAATGACGGCATGCTATGGCCGGAAGGTAAAGCCTCTACCAACATGGCCAATTTTGCACAAATGATCAATGCAGGATACGATGCGGTAAAATCGGTATTTCCTTCCGCTAAAGTTATGGTACACATCTCCAACGGTTGGGACAATAACTTATTCCGTTGGTTGCTTGATGGCTTAAAAAAGAATGGCGGAAAGTGGGATGTAATTGGCATGTCTTTATATCCTTCACCTACTAATTGGCCTACCTTAAATGCGCAGTGTGCCTCCAACATGAATGATCTGCTTTCCCGGTACGGCAAAGAAATAATGATAGTAGAAGTAGGCATGAGGTGGGATGAACCCTCGGCTTGCAATTCATTTCTTGCCGACCTAATTTTAAAAGTAAAAGCAGTGCCGGATAATAAAGGGCTCGGAGTAATTTATTGGGAGCCCGAAGCGTACAACAACTGGCAGGGCTATACTTTAGGAGCTTTTGATAATACTGGAAAGCCAACGATTGCATTAAATGCTTTTAAATAAGCACCCCTTTTTTAATACCCCTAACTTTGCTTCACTGCAAGCCGCGTTATCGACTTTTTATTTTTAATAATGGGTAGGAAAGTCCGGACAGCACAGAGCAGCGCATCCTGCTAACAGCAGGACTTCTTTGAAATAAAAGAACGAGACAGTGCCACAGAAAATAACTGCCGAAAGGTGAGGGTGAAAATGTGGGGTAAGAGCCCACGGTTGCTACCGGCAACGGTAGCTTCGGGTAAACCTTGCGTGCTGAAATGCCATGTAAAGGATCGCTTGAGGGCGGCTCGTCCAATGATCCAGGGTAGGCAGATACAGGTAGTCAGCAATGGCTATCGCAGATAAATGATAACGGCTTCTTTGGAAGTACAGAATCCGGCTTACAGGCTTGCAGTATTTTTTTTTATTATTTCCATGCACCAACGCAGCAGCTTCATTATTGGCTGCCAATCTTACTGATTATTATGTTACATTTTTATGCCAGCTGCACAATGGCTATGCGACTGAAGTTGCGACGCTCCGTTCAGCAAATGGAGCCACATTCAACTTTTTAAAATGGTTAATCCGTACCAACGCTTACGGCTACTATTTTTCTTCGCTATTGATGTTACATTTTCTCCGGCACTTTTATCCCTAGCAAATGCATTGCTTTTGATATAGTATCCGCCGTCAATTTAGACAGTTGCAACCGCAAGATTTTTTTCTCGCTTGTTTCTGCAAGCAGCACAGAATGTTCCGTATAAAAGGCGTTGTACAATTTAGCCAGGCTAAAGGCATAAATAGCTATAACTGAAGGGTTCAATTCAAGAG
>JBDSBL010000110.1:0-2949 GCA_039921625.1 Chitinophagaceae bacterium | reverse complement strand
CAGTGGTCATTTTCCCTATGTATAGTTCCAAAAATTATTACTCACACCTGGAAAACTCCTACTTTAAAATCAGCTTGATTGGGACATTGATTGGCAGCGGATATACCTTCTGAAATTAAGGTTCTTGTTTCCACAGGATCGATGATGGCATCTACCCAAAGCCTTGCTGCTGCATAATAAGGAGAGGTTTGCCGTTCGTATTTATCCTTGATATTTTTAAGCAACTTTTCTTCTTCTTCCGGTGCTATTACTTCGCCTTTTGATTTTAAGGAGGCCACTTGAATTTGCAATAAAGTTTTAGCAGCCTGCTCTCCACCCATCACTGCAATTTTAGCCGAAGGCCATGCATAAATAAACCGTGGATCGTATGCTTTGCCACACATGGCATAGTTGCCGGCACCATACGAGTTACCAATTACAATCGTTATTTTGGGCACTACAGAATTAGCTACTGCATTCACCATTTTAGCTCCATCTTTTATGATGCCTGCATGCTCACTTCTGCTGCCTACCATAAAGCCGGTCACATCCTGTAGAAATACGAGCGGAATCCTTTTTTGATTGCAGTTCATTATAAAACGGGCTGCTTTATCCGCGCTGTCATTATAGATCACGCCACCCATTTGCATTTCACCTTTCCTGCTTTTTACAATTTTTCTTTGGTTGGCTACAATGCCCACCGCCCAGCCATCAATGCGGGCATAACCGCATAAAATAGTTTTGCCATAGTCTTCCTTAAACTGATTAAATTCAGAATCATCCACCAGCCTTTCTATTACATCCACCATATCATATGGTTTGTTGCTTTCTGCAGATACGATGGTGTATAAATCAGTCACTTCTTTTGCCGGCTTTTTTGGTTGGGCCCGGTCAAAGCCGGCGTCCTTTTGTTTGCCTATTTTATCAATGATTTTTTTTACTCTATCGAGGCATTCTTCCTCTGTTTTAAATTTATAATCAGCTATGCCGGAAATTTCATTATGGGTGACTGCACCGCCCAATGTTTCTGCATCCACCTCTTCTCCTACGGCCGCTTTTACTAAGTAAGGTCCGGCCAAGTAAATAGAACCAGCCCCTTCTACCATCAGCGTTTCATCGCTCATAATGGGCAGATACGCACCACCTGCTACGCAAGCCCCCATCACTGCGGCTATTTGTACTATTCCCTGTGCGCTCATGCGGGCATTGTTGTAAAATATTCTGCCAAAATGTTCTTTATCCGGGAAGATTTCATCCTGCATGGGTAGGTACACTCCGGCACTATCTACTAAATAAATAACAGGCAAATTATTTTGCATGGCTATTTCCTGAAGCCGCAAATTTTTCTTTCCGGTAATAGGAAACCAGGCACCTGCTTTTACAGTTTGGTCATTGGCCAAAATCACACATTGCCTGCCGCTTACATAACCCAATCCGGCTACGGTACCTCCGGCGGGGCAACCGCCTTGTTCTTCATACATTTCAAAACCGGCAAAAGCGCCTATTTCTACAAAGACTGATTTTTTATCTATTAAATAATCAATACGCTCCCTTGCAGTTAATTTCCCTTTATCTTTTTGCTTTGCAGTTGCTTTTTTACCGCCCCCTTCAAAAATTTTTTTCAGGTAGTGGTCTCTTTGGCTCACGAGGTCTTTCATTGAGGCCTTATCTGTTGATTGTTCCATAGCATTCCATTATCGTTCAAACAAAGATAATAGGCATTAAGGCTTAAGATGATTTTTAGAAGGAGAAAAGAAGTGAGGTACTTTTGAAAAAATAAATTTTCAACAATTAATAGGGGAAAAAAATCAGTCAAATGGAATACAAAGAATTTTCCGATTATTATTTTGTATTATTCTCAGGTTCATTTTTTTATAGAAAGTAGGAAAGCGTAAATCTCAAAAAAATTAATTCTGTGCAAAGCCAATTACTTTTTCAGCCAGTGCAATAATGCCTTTCATGTCAGAAGGTTTTACTAAGTAGGCTTTTGCACCTTGGGCCATACACCGCTCTTCATATAATCCTGATGAAGAAGTGCTCCAGATGATTTTTGGTATGGAATCAAAGCGGGCGTGTTTGGACAATGCCTCCAATATTTCACTGCCATTTAATTCTGGTAAATTATAGTCCAGCAAAATGAGATCAGGTAGCTCATTTTCGGTTAAGTCCATTAAGTATTTAATGGCCATATTACCATTCATTTGCGTATTCACTAAAATGTTGGAAGCCACGGTATGCAACGCATCAATCATAAGATCCTGGTCGTCAATGTCGTCATCTACCAACAAAATTTTTTTCATATTTTTCGAAACATTTTTTTAAGAGGTAAGTTTTTTACTTTGTATTTAAAAATATAATTTTTGTAAAGATATTGTTGCTATTGAATTAATAAGTATCCTTCTGTTAAAAGTTAAAAACAGAAAATTAAAATAACATATGGTGAATTTGAATCTATTTCCAGGCTCTTTTTTCAATGAAAAACTGTAATAAAATACATAGTAATTAGAGCATAAGATGGGGACATAAAACAAAAGAATAAACCTTAAGAGTTGCGGCAAAATAGGTCAATCTGGAGATATGCGTGCTCATGGTAATTGTAATAAGTTTTGCCTGTTTATAACCAACGAGGATGGATAAAAAATAGTTAAAATATTTGGTGCATGGTGAGTAGGGGCTCAACAAAAATTTGCTGCTAAATTGGAGCGAAAAGAATTGGCCAAGATTGAGATTCCAAGTCTCCACCAAGAACAGGATTTAGGTTGCTTTGGTTTTTAAAATCTTCGCTATAATTGACAATATAAAAATTGGCTTATCGTTAATGTACGTAGTACGGGATGCGTAGATAGGGCATCTATTTTAGGAATTACCAGTAAAATTACCTCTGTTAAAAAAGAGCAAAATCGCAAACTCTACTGTACATAATTTCTCTAATTTTAGGTCTGTTCTGCTATACATCCTATCCTACGATTG
>JBDSBL010000109.1:0-9858 GCA_039921625.1 Chitinophagaceae bacterium | reverse complement strand
TGGATTCAACGTTCTTCCATCTATATGATCAATGATAGATCCATCAGGTGCTACCTGCTCCATCACACATTTTATGTCGTCTTTTACAAAATCGTTTTCTATTTCCTTTATCCACTTTGTTATCCATTCATCGCATCGTTCATCACCTATGGTTTCTCTTAATTGCTGCGCCGTATTCATCATGATCATGGGCACTCCAATTCCTTTTGATGGCCTTGTATCTGTGTATTTTGGTGCCAGTTTCTTTTCGCCAGAAGCATAGGCAAGGCATTCGCCGAAAACCTTTCTTGCATTGGTGGCCGCCCCTTCATCTCCACTTGCTTTTGCATAAGCTGCTGCAGCAATTATGTAAAATGTTTCCGAAAAATAATAGCGTCTTTTTCGAATGGGCAACCCCTCTCTGCTTACATGAAAAAACATTTGGCCATCTTCATCAAAGCAATGTTTGTTTAAAAAATCGTAACCCATTTTGGCACCATCCAGCCATTCCTTTTTTTGTTCTACTGTATTGTACAATGTAGCCAAAAGCCAGGTGGCACGGCCTTGTATCCATACTGCTTTATCATCATCTATGAGGTTGCCCTCTTCATCCCTCATCAATAAAAATCCACCCTCTTCTGTATCATAAGATCGGGGAAACCAAAATGGCACAGTATCATTTACTAATTGATTTTGATAAAAGTGCTGGAGTTGTTGCAACTCATTTTGGCTATAGCTCATAAGTTTAATTCTTTACATTGATAGAAAATGTGGAGGCAGGTAATAGTGCTTCATTTACAAGATTTGCACGGGTAAATGGTTGCCATCCGTATAAAATTGTCTTTATATGCTCGCCATCTTGTACCGGCAAGATCACTTCATTTTTTCGGATAATTGCTTTTGGCAAAAAGCGATATCCTTTAATGTTTACCATTTCAAATCCTGTCAACACCTGATTGTTTGCTGCGGATAATTGTTTAGCAGATGAAAATGTTATAACAATATTATGTCCTTTCTGCGTAGCCCTCATTGGCTCCGGCCCCGAAGCAATAATGGGTTTGTTGTACGAATGCTTTAAGGCCAAAAGCGCAAGCCGTTCGCCAATTTCTTTTTTATGCGTTGGGTGTACATTCAGCGAATCACCAAGGTCACTGCTGACGGCCATACGCGTGTTCAATAGTTGATGTGATAACAGCCGCTGACTATTCCGAAATTCTGGCCAGGAAGGACGGTCAATGCTTGACAATTGAACAAAATAAAATGGAAATTGATAGCCCCATTTCGCACGCCAGCTTTCAACCAATGTAGTAAATAGTTGCTCGTGTAATTCTATGTTGTGGGCATTGCTTTCACCCTGATACCAAACAACTCCTTTAATTGGAAAATTGACTAAGGAAGCAATACCTGCTTCGTAATTATAAGATGGCTCAAATGGGTGACGCTGCTTCGGGTTCGTTGCTTTTTTTAAGTTCACATCAGCCCGGTCGCGGCACCATGGAAGTATAAAATCGGATTTCCGCCAATTGGAGATCATGTCTACAAAAAGGTCATTGTGCTCCAATGTACTTCTGTCTATCCACGATTCAGTAGGCGCTCCGCCAACAGCCACTTGTATCAAACCAATAGGAACTCCTTCTTCAGCAACAATTTTTTTTCCAAAATAATAACCAACAGCAGAAAAGTTTTGTGCCGTACTAGCGTTCGATTCCTGCCACATACCATTAAAAAAATCGAGGCTATTTACTTTGGTTAATGTTGCAGAATCCCAGGTTGCATTATTCGTTTCAGCAATGGAATTAAATTTATAAAGTCTTAGAAAAGGATTGGTAGCTCCGGCCTTTAATTCGGCTGCTCCTGTGGCTGCATTTTTTAATGGAAATTCCATATTGGATTGGCCAGAGCAAAGCCAAACATCGCCCACTAAAATATTTTTAAAGGAGATGGATAATTCGTTACTATTTATTTTTAATTCATAAGGACCTCCCTGCATGGAAGGAGGAAAGGTGGCTTTCCATAGTCCCGTTGAATTAGTGATCACTGTTTTATTTTGACCCTTGAATGCCACTGTTATTTTATCTCCGGGATTAGAAGTGCCAAAAAAAGGAATGGGTATTCTACGTTGCAACACCATATTGTCAGCAAAAACTGTTGCTACTTTTAAGCCACCAAATTGATTAGTAAGAGAATGATAAACAGCCCGGGCAATGATTGCCGCTCCTTCCTTATCGGGATGCAGGTTATCAGCAAAAAGATCTGGCCGGTTAAAAAGAACTTTGTTCAAGTCTATTAATCCCGCGTTGTTTGCTGCTGCTATTTCCGGAATGAGTTTCTGTATTTGATCGTACCATGCTCTTGTTCCGGATTTAAAACGGGGATGGCCGCTAAATATAGGAGTGAGTTGGCAGATGTAAATTTTAATGGAAGGATTTACTTTTTTCAAAGTATCTAAAAGCCACGAATAGTCGCTACTAAATTCAAACTTATAATTGGGCCAGTTCCGCGGATCGGTATCATTCAATCCCAAATGTATCACGGCAATGTCTGGTACAAATTGAAGCGCCTTTAAAAATTCCGGAGTTTTATAATAAGGATTATGTCCTTTTTTTAGTAAGGTAGCTCCACTACGCCCAAAATTGCCGACACTATATTTATCTCCCAGTAATTGCTGCAATTGACCAGGATAAGATTGCAATGCAGGATCCTTTAAACCATAACCATACGTAACTGAATTGCCGATGCAAGCCACCTTAATTAGGCCGTTCTGTGCCCAAAGCGTATTAGTAAAAAGAAAGGCAAAAAATAAAACTGTCAGTAAAAAAGACTTCATTTTTACTTTCATCGTTTTCGTTTTATTCCATAGGTTACCAGATTAACAGAAGAAGCCAAAATTTATTTTTTGATAATATCTCCTACAGGTATTCTTAAAAAATATAAATCCCTTTCTCCCTCATAAAAAATTCCAATGGTATTGTTATCGATTTTTGTAAGTGCTGAATATCCATAGGTGAGCCGCTCATCAAGTAATAAGTCATAAGCTGAAGGCCAGGTTTCTCCAAGATTCAGACTTGCTTTAATAGTCGTATTCATACGCGCTGTTTGCGATGCCACATTGCTAAAAAATAGCACTTCCTGCATCTTTCCTTTTACCATAACCTTTGCCTTGATAAGGCTTGCCATACATACGGGATCCGGTAATGCGGTGAATGAGGTGGGATGCTCCATCCATGTTTTTCCTAAATCATTCGTTGTAGCAATGCTTCGGTAGCTTCCTGCCCGCTTGTTTCCCCCACGGTTATCCCGCATATTCAACATGAGAGTACCCGGTGTTGTTTCCACTACGGCACTTTCCGTTGTATTACTTTTTGCTCCTATCCCACTTTTCCAGGTTGTGCCATGATCTTCACTATAAATAATGGAGGAATGTGGCAGGCCTGGTTTTGCAGATTCATCCCAATATTGCGATGGAAATACAAGGGTACCATTTTGCATCGCAATGCCAGTACCAGGCCCATTGAAATAAAGATGCCATGCAGGATTTTTTACCTGCCGTGTAATATTAATTGGTTGCGACCAGGTAAGGCCATCATCATCACTAGATACTAATATAAACTGACCGCTTGTATCTGGCGACAAGCCCGGTTCGGAGCCAGCAATGGAACGATTGCCTTTACTCCAAAGTGCGGCTACCCACAGCTTTTTAGTAATATGGTCAAAGAGTACGGCCGGATCCCCGATACCATTATTTGCATGCGGGGCTCCCATGTCCATGATCACTTTCATTGGCTGCCATGTGTGGCCACCATCTGTGCTCCGGCTTAAGCCCACATCAATATTTGCCGGCAGGTCTCCACTGTTTTTGTACCGTATATCATATACCGCAATGAGTGTTCCTTTGTCAGTAGTAGCAATGCCGGGAATGCGATACGTATTAACGCTATCGTCCCATGCTTTGCGCACTGCAATGCCCACTCTTTTTGTAGTGGTGGGCGCACCGCCCGATGCATTGGTGCTCTTAGAAACAAGGTGACGAACTCCACTGCTCGTTGTCATTCCGGTTACTTGTATGGTTACCTTTTTATCTATATTGGCATTTTCTTTTACCACAGAGCTTACCCACAAGTAGGTTAAGCCTGGATTTAATGTGGCACTGACAGGAATAGATAATAAAGTGGCTGAAGGCCTTATAAAACCAACTACCGGCGCGGTAGCCACAAATGCAGGCTCTCTATCTTGCCGCAGGTACACATCTATTTTATCAAAACAGGCAACAGCAGCTTCATCAAGTTTTATCTGAATACTTTGGAACGTGATGCTTTTGCCAGGTGGCACGTAAACTCTAAGCTGTATCAAAGGGTTTGCAGACATGCCTTTCATATATGGCGCATCTGTATACCGTACTGATATCTGCTCTTTATTTGCAGGTTGCCCTATTACATTGGTAAAACCAAATATTATCAAAAGAAGAGTAAGAAATAAAAAGTTTAAATTCCTAAATTTTGTCATTATCACAATTTAAAAATTGGAAAAATTTGGTAGCTAAAATGTATATATACTTTTAAAAAATTAGCAATTGCTTGCAAAATTCAAACGCTTATTTGCAAGGTTCAATTCCTATTTAGTTTAGAAAAAAAGACCTTATTTAAATAACTAAGCTTCTTCGAAATCGGCTTTTTTCGGACGTAAAAAAGAAAGTTGAATGATAAGTGCAAAAACTACTATTCCTGATAACATAGCAAAGCTTTTACCCAGGCTACCTGCGTCTGTTGATTTACCTAAAAAATCTGTAATAAAAGCTCCGGCAAACACACCCACCATATTCATTAATCCATAAGCGGTAGCCCGGTATTTGGCTGAAACAAACTGGCAAAGTATCGGCATATTGTTGGCATCAAACATACCATACCCAAAACCAAAACAAAAGGCCGCACCCACCACGTGAAACAGTGAATGGCCAAAACCTAATAACAACAAGGCAGGAATAGTTAAACCCAAACCAATAGCACTAGTATAAATTCTTCCGCGAATATTTTTTTGCACCCATTTATCAGATAAAATGCCGCCAAAAATAACTCCTAAAAAAGACGATGCAGCAATGGTGATGGTAGATAGCGGACCGGCGGTAGCCATATCAATGTTTAGGTTTTGCGCAAACAAAGTAGGAAGCCAGTTTTTGATACCCCAGCCCGGAAGGGAAGGAATTGCAAAATAAAACAGGATGATCCAAAAGGAAATATTGGTAAATAAAAGTGCCAACCCTTTGAATAAGGATCCTTTGTTTTCAACAATATTGAAGCTTCCTTGCACTGCTTCATTTGATATTTTTTTCTCTCGCAGAAAAATTATAAGCACCAAGGAATAAACTATGCCTATGATACCAAAAGAATGAAAAGTGGTGTGCCACGAAAATTTGGCAGCAATGGTAGCACCAAAGCCACCAAGGGCTTGCCCCATATACAGGCCAGTCATGTGGATGCCAATAGCCAATGACCTTGTTTTGGAAGAATGGAAATCAGCGATCAAGGAAAGACCAGCAGGAATATACAATGCTTCACTCACTCCCATTATTCCGCGAAGCCAATACAGTTGATTAAATGTAGTTGCATACCCCATGGCAAACGTCACTGCCGACCATACAAACAAGCTTGCCACAATAATCCATTTGCGATTGAGCTTATCGGCAATGATACCAGCAACGGGACTCATGAAACCATAGATCCATAAAAAAATGGCCATTAAATAGCCAAAGTTGGTGGCTGATTCCAGTTCCGCAATATCTATCTGCATGGATGGCTTCATGGTAGAAAGCATTTGCCGGTCCATGTAATTTAAAAGTGCTACCACCCACAACAAACCCACTACAACCCAGGGATAACTTTTTGCATATTTATTTTCCGTTTCAAGCATGAGTGTAATTTATAAGTGGTGTAAGAAGTTTTTTATCAAGAAAATTTAGAGGGATAAATGAGCTGTTAGTTATCCGTTCTTCATTACTTTATTTTCCATTTAATTTTATAAGCAAAATTTATTTTGCCTCTTTTAGCTTTCCTACTAATATGTAGGGCGTCCGCACTCCTGCTTTTATTTCTCCACTGGTTAAAAAAACTTCATCGCCGGTAGATACAGCCACTGTGGTCACTGGCACATCAAATGGTATAGACATTATTACTTTCCATTGATCGGTGGTTGTATTGTATTGTAAAACGTCTTTACTAAAGCCTGGATGGGCCGCTTGCAAAGCTGTCTTTTGATTCATTAAAGCTTCTTTTTTTGCAGCATCCTTTTCGCTGTTAATGGCGGCAATCAATTCTTCTGTTTTGTGAAATGTTTCTCCCTTATCGCCTCCAAATAACAGGATTTTATTGTTGGAATAACCCAATCCAGTACCTGCAGACAAGGCGTACGGCAATGGTTTTTTTTCTTCCCAAATTTCTTTTTTTAAATCATAAGCAAATACGGAAGAATACAAATCTGATATGCCGGAAGTCGTTCTTTTTCTTCCTCCTATCAGGTATAAAAAACATCCTTTTCTTGTTGACTGCAGTACAAAAACTGCATGGGAGATTGGTTGAGATAAAGAGGGCAAAACCTTCCAGCCCGCAGCAGTATTTTCCAAATCAAGGCTAAAGAAGGAAGTGGATACTCCGCTCTTTCCTTCGCCTCCGGCGAGGTACACTATATTTTCTTTATGCGTAATGGAAGGGTTGGAAAGTGGAAGCGGTAAGGGTGGTAATGATTGAAAAGAAATATTTTTTTCTGACTCGCTCCATTGCAATAGAATCACCTGGTTACTGAGTCCTTGTTCATTTTCACCACCGGCACAAACAATACCTTTTGGTGTACTGCAACTAGCCCCATAAGCAATTGGGAACGGCAACTGCAAGTTGTTGGATAAAAGACTTAAAGAGCCTTCTTCATTTTTAAGAAACGCATATACATCCTTATAATATTTTTTCTTTCCACCAAGCCACGGCATCCCATCAGGAAAGTTGGCTCCGCCACCAATCAACAATACATTATGATGAATACCTGCCCAGGCACCGGCAACACCAAATTGTTGTGAAGCACCCGGAGGCGGTGGAATAGAAATAGCTATCTGCCACATCATTTGAGGTTCTTTAATATTTTTTTGAGCCTTTAGCTTAATGGTGAAGAGCATTATAAAAAGTAGTACAACACTGCTTTTAAAAAAATAGTTCATAAGCCACAACTTACCGTTTTTGTTATTGAGGCGGCACTGATTTAAAAGAATCAAATGGCAAGGAAGCCACTTCTTTTTTAAAGGCTTCAAACGATTCAGCTGACATATTTTTTACCGGCAACCGGAAGCCTCCACAATCAAGGCCAACCACTTTCATATAGGCCTTTCCTGTAGCTATTCCGCCGTATTTTCCAAGCAAGCGAATCATGTCAATGGATTGCTGCTGGCAGGCTTGGGCCTTGTCCATTTCTCCCCCATTGAACGCATTTATTATTTTATAGTAAAGAGGTGCTGCATAATTAAAGGTGCTGCCTACAGCGCCTTTGGCTCCTAAGGAAAGTGCCGGTAGCATATTCTCATCGCGGCCCCACAACATATCGTACTTACCATCATTAAAGCGAAGACAGGAAAGGAAATCCATAAAATCTTCATGGGTGTATTTTACTCCGGCAAAATTGGACACCTTTCCGTCCACGCTTTTCAACAGGTCAAGCATAGGAAAACCAACCCCGGTCAATACGGGAATATGGTAATAATAAAATGGCATATTGGGTACCGAATCTGCCACGGCTTTGCAGCATTGTGCTAATGCTGTTACATCTGCAGGTTTAAAATAAAATGGAGCTGTAAAAGACACAGCATATAAACCTATTTCCTGGGCGTACTTAGCTAAATCAATGCAATCGGCAAGACAGGTACCACCCACTAATAACATCACTTTAAAATCGGCATCCCCTTTTGCAGCTTCCGCCCATGCTTTAGCTACTTCTTTTTTTTCCGCATTCGTCATGGAAACTCCTTCGCCGGTAGAGCCACAAATAAAAGCGCCGGTATTTCCATTGTTTTTTAAAAACTGATAATAGCGAGGCACCTGACTTATATTAAGGCTTCCATCTTCGTGCATGGGAGTAAATGGTGCGGCAATTAATCCCTCTAATTTTTTATAGCTATTATCCATTTTTTTAAAAATAAAAATTAAAAAAACCAGGGATAAGAATATCCCCGGCTAACGATTGCTTGTGTGTTATGAGAAAAAACTATTTATAGTTTAGTGATTTTTATTGCTTTAAGCAAAAGCATAAATATCCATCCTCTAATACCCAGTCGTTTGTGTCAATAAAGGATCATTGTTGATCATGCCCGTTGTAATGGGTAATAGTAATTTTGCTGTGGAAGTAGGCGATAGATAGGCCGGATTAATACGAGCATAAACGAACGCATCTCCCGCTCTACGCATAGCCCACCAATATTTACCTTCACCAATAAATTCTCTTAAGTATTCATCTAAGATGGCGTTCATATTATCTGTAGTGCTGCCAGCTACATAAGGCGTGAATGCTGCACCATATGCTCTTTGGCGAATAAGGTTTATTTCAGGTGAAGGATCCTGTCCTAATTTGGTTTTTGCTTCTGCCATCAGCAACAACACATCCGCATATCGGTAAATAGGATAATCGTTATTATAAACTTGTGACGTACCGGAAGTAGACCCCAACCATTTGGTCAATAACACTCCTCTTACTGGATAAGGTGCCGTGTTAGAGTACATTACTTTAAATGAATTGTTTATGCGCTGATCTGACGGGCCGCTGGTCAGTTTGGTGATTATTGCGGCATTCATACCTACCCGGTTGGCTCCACCTACATAAGGGTAAACAGTAGAAACAAGTGGTGTAGGTGCTTGCGCCAAGGATAAGGTACTAGCCTGAATACTATTAACCTGGAAACTACCAAAGATCCCCATAGTGGACTGCCCTATTTCATAATTGATGGCAAAAATGATCTCCGGATTGTTTGACTTTTTAGCCGGGTCAAAAATATCGGCATAGTTAGCATCTAATTGCAAAGTAGGACCTTGTAAATTCTGTACTTCCTGTAAAGCAGCTTTTGCTTTAGTAAAGTCTTGAACGCCGCCACCCATGTGGGTGCCAGACCATATATACGCATCTCCTTTCAAAACTAAAGTGGCTAAGCGGCTCCAATACACTCTTTTGCCAGAGGGAATAACATTGGTAGGGCCAAACAATTGCAACGATTTTTCTATGTCATTTTTTACCTGCATCATCACAGAATCTGCAGGAGTTCTTGCCTTGTAGGTTTCTGCAGTATTATTGATTGTTTGCACTGGCTCTGTGGTTAGTGGCACGGCTCCCCATGTTTTTAGCATGGTGTAATAAACATAAGCTCTTAAACCATGAGCTTCTGCCATCATGCGATCTTTATCTGTTTGTAAAAGGCCTGTTTGGGGAATGAGGGTAATCACATTATTCAGGTTATAAATAAGATTATAAAACCCGCCCCAGTTGCCAAACGGAACATTAATGGCGCTGATGTTCTGCCTACTTAAATTTTGCAAACCACCATCAGCCGATTCTGTAAATAATCCATCGGCCCAAATCTCAGAACGCATTTCGCCAAGCTGAAAAAAGTTTCCTGTATAGGATCGGAACAAACCATACATACCCGTGTATAAAGTAAGTGCTGCATTAGGATCTTTTAAAACCTGGTCTTTGCTTATGGCATCTTGTGGTTTTATTTCAGACAACTGCTTTTTGCAGGACGTGGTTTGCAGCAGCAATGCTGAACCAACCATGAGAAGAGAAAATAATTTATAGCGTTTCATTTTTTCTATTATTATATAATAAGAAATCGTTTTTTACAGGGTTATTCTAGCACCTAAG
>JBDSBL010000108.1:0-4101 GCA_039921625.1 Chitinophagaceae bacterium | reverse complement strand
ATCCTTTCAAAGCAATGGAAGTTTTAATAGAAATTGGTTGTGGGCGAATACTTACATCTGGTCAGCAACCCGGCGCACCGGAAGGTGCAAAGCTTATTGGCCAATTGGTAAATGAAGCCAATGGCCGCATCGTGATAATGCCCGGCAGCGGCGTAAGGAAAGAAAACATTAAAGCATTGGCGGAAGAAACTGGTGCTACGGAATTTCATTCTTCTTTGAGAGGCAAACAACAAAGCAAAATGGATTTTAAGCATCCTGCTTTTGCCTCTTCGGAGGAAAGCTACAGCAATCCGTACATTGACCCCCACGAAGTAAAAGCCTTGCGAAAGGCCTTGCATTAATTATTCAAAAAAGCTTCCACACGGCTCATTGAAGATTTATTTAATACCAAATACGGAACATAAAAAAACCTTGCACCGGATGCAAGGTTTTTTTGTAATAAAATTTTTATCTTATTCTACCTTGGTGATCTTCACCACATTGGTAGGCAGGTGTAAATGGATGGGTGTGCTTCCTGTATTCACTACTATATCTCCCATTTTCAAAAAACCACGTTCTTTCAAAATATTAATCTGGTCATTGATTATATCATCCAGACTTTCTTCTTCCCCATAATGAAAGGCACGAACTCCCCAGCTTAAACTTAGTTGATTCACTAATGAACGCTCTTTTGTAAAAACATATAGAGGAGCTTTTGGCCGGAAGCTGCTCAACATAAACCCGGTGTAGCCACTTTGAGTCATGCCAATCAACGCATCTGCCTGCACATCTTTTGAAAGACTGCATGCATTATAGATGATAGCATCTGATATAAAGGATGGCGAATGGGGTTGTGGTTGCAGTGATTCTTCCAGGTTATACGGATAGTCATTTTTTTCTACTTCCATAATGATCTTGCGCATGGTTTCTACCACCAGGGTTGGATGTTTTCCTGCAGCGGTTTCGGCACTCAACATGACAGCATCAGCACCCTCCAGCACAGCATTAGCTACGTCTGTGATCTCGCTTCTATTTGGCTTGCTTCGGTCAATCATGCTTTCCATCATCTGCGTGGCCACTATTACCGGCTTTCCACGGTGAATGCATTTTCGGATCAATTGCCTTTGTATTAATGGTATTTTTTCTACCGGTAATTCTACACCCAAATCTCCACGGGCCACCATGATGCCATCTGATTCAATAATAATGTCGCGAATATTATTCAACGCTTCAGGCTTTTCTATTTTGGCAATGATCTTTGTTTTGCTTTTTCGTTCGTGGAGTTTGTTGCGAAGAATAATAATATCCTTTACGCTTCGTACAAAGGATAGTGCTACCCATTCAAGTTCTTGCTCAATGATGAAATCCAAATCCACCAGATCCTTCTCTGTAAGTGCCGGTAAAGAAATTTTTGTATCCGGCAGGTTGATGCCTTTTTTAGAAGAAATAATGCCACCCATCAACACTTCAACCTGTACATCATTGTTCTTTTTAATATTTCGCACAATCACTTCCAACTTGCCATCATCAATCATTATTTTGTTGCCAATCTTTACATCAGAATGAAGGTTGGGATAGGACACATAAATGCGTTCCTTGTTACCCACTACTTTTTCATTGGTAAACGTCAGGATTTCTCCAGGCAGTACATCAATTCCGTTATTTTCTATTTCTCCCACTCTTAATTTTGGTCCCTGCAAGTCTCCCAGTATAGCAATATTGTATGGTTCTGTTTCATTGATATTACGAATAATGTTGATGATTTTTGCTTTATCATCATGACCGCCATGAGAAAAATTTAACCGGAAAACGTTTACCCCGGCTCTTACTAATTCCAACAACTTCTCCTCCGTATCGCAGGCAGGGCCTACGGTTGCTACTATCTTGGTGCGATGGTAACTGTGTTGGATACCAGCTACCTTGTCCATTTGTTTGTGTAAATATTTTTCTAAATTCTTTGCCATATACATTATAATTTAAGAAGCAAGGATCTTTACGATTTTCATCCATTCTTCACTAATAGTTCCTTTTTTCTTTCCTACTTTTTCCAGCGGAACGTAATTCATTTTGTTGTTTAGAATACCCACAAATACATTGTGCCTTCCTTCTATCAGGCACTCTACGGCATGATAGCCCATACGGCTTGCTATGAACCGATCAAGGCAGGTAGGAGTACCACCGCGTTGTATGTGCCCAAGTATGGTAACCCTTGTTTCAATGGCGGGCAATTTTTCTCTTACTATTCGTCCAATTTCATCTGCACCTCCGTTATTATCACCCTCTGCCACAATAATTATATTCACAAGTTTTTGACGCCTTTCTTTCTCTTGCAAGGAGCATATAATATCATCAATGTTTGTTTTCCGTTCCGGAATGAGTATGTTCTCCGCACCGGTGGCAATACCACTGTGCAAAGCAATGTATCCGGCATCGCGGCCCATTACTTCAATTATAAATAAGCGGTCATGCGCATCTGCGGTATCTCTTATTTTATCAATAGCATCTACGGCAGTATTCACCGCTGTATCAAAGCCAATGGTAAAGTCTGTACCATAAATGTCTTTATCAATGGTGCCGGCAATTCCTATGCAAGGAATGTCACACTCGCGACTAAATTCAACTGCTCCTTTAAAGGAGCCATCTCCACCAATAATTACAAGGCCATCAATGCCATGACTTTTTAAAACGTCATATGCTTTTTTTCGACCTTCCGGTAATAGGAAATCTTTACAGCGAGCAGTTTTTAAAATGGTGCCGCCTCTTTGTATAATGTTGGCAACAGACCTGGATTCCATCTTGAAGATATCGTCTTCTATGAGGCCCTGATAGCCGCGCATAATGCCATAAACTTCGAGACCATGATAGATGCCGGTACGTACCACTGCTCTGATTGCAGCATTCATTCCCGGCGCATCTCCACCCGATGTTAACACACCTATGCGGTTAACTTTATTTGCCATTTGATTTTAGTTGTGATCCAGTAAGGATATTAAATTTTTTGATTGGTTTCAAAACGCCAAAAATAAGGTTTTGATTTTAATGTGTACTAACTACACACTTTTAACCTTAAAACGCCACAAAATAAGATTTATTAAATCCTAAAGGGATTACTAAATTTTTGATTATAAACATTAAGGGTAATCACTAGGTTTCAATAATGGATTATGGATTGTGTAAAACAGGGTTACAAATTTTTCATTTGCAATGAGAATTGATACAAGTTTCTTCCACCTTTTTTTTATTTATTACCTACTGTTTCATTGTAATAAAACCATTTTATTTTAATAGTTGTCTGTTAGAATTAACCTTAATCTGGATTACTTTAGCAGCATGCAAACCGTATTAATAACTGGTGCGAATGGTTTTGTTGGAAGCTATTTAGTTGCACAACTTTTAGAAAAAGGATCTAAAGTAATTGCAACAGGAAAAGGGCCTTGCCGGCTCCCTGAGGGGCATGAAAATTTTGTTTATGCAACATTGGATTTCACTAATAAAGAGAATGTAACCACCGTATTACAAAAATATAAACCTGACGTAATCGTTCATACAGGGGCCAATTCAAAGCCGGATGATTGCGAGCAAAATAAGGAAGAGGCTTACCTTAATAATGTAACCGGAACAGAATATTTGCTCCTTGAGGCGGCTAACTTTAATGCGTTTTTCATCTTTCTTTCTACTGATTTTATTTTTAGTGGACAAGCAGGAATGTATAGCGAAGATGACGAACCTGCACCAGTAAATTATTATGGACAAACCAAACTGGAAGGGGAAGGGATCGTAAAAAAATATAAGGGAGATTGGAGCATTGTGCGCACGGTATTGGTGTATGGAGATCCTGCGGGAGGGCGACATAATCTGCTAACGAACGTAGCCGCATCCCTGCAAAAAAATTCGCCACTAAAAATTTTTAACGATCAGGTGCGTACGCCTACTTTTGTAGAAGACCTTGCCGCAGCTCTTGTTACCATCATTGAAAATAAGGTTACCGGCGTCTATCATATTTCTGGAGAAGATGTGCTTACGCCGTACCAAATGGCAGTGGCGGTAGCCGATCATTTGCAACTGGAAACTACTTTGATAAGTCCGGTGAATGAAGATGAATTTGTGCAACCAGCTCGCAGG
>JBDSBL010000107.1:0-3255 GCA_039921625.1 Chitinophagaceae bacterium | reverse complement strand
TTCAATGCGTTCTTTATTTCCATTTGCCAAAGCGGTTAAAAACTGCCGATACCGAAGACCAAGATCATGGAAAGAAGTAATGGTAGTTTTTAATTGGTGTACATCAAAGTGAGCGAGCAATTTTGTAAACCGGCCAAATTGGGTAGCGGCTTCAAAAGCCTGTCCCGGAGTTTCTACTACATCAATGGTATGCGACCCTTTTACAAAAGGAAACATCCGGAAAAAACCTTCCGGATTTAAACAGATCATATAATCTCCATTGCTCGCTGCAATGGGAGCTATAAACCGATAAGAAGGATTTTGCTTTTTTAAATAATCAGCAATGAGTTTGGTATTATGAGCAATATCAGTAGGTATTGTAAAAACAGAATTGTTTACCCGTTGTAATATAAAATCTTCTTCCGGGCCACAAACTTTCCAGGTGCTGTTGATCAGCCCGGTGCCAAAGGTTTCTACAGTGACCGCTCCATCTCCGAAACCGTATGACGGCAATACTTTTGCTGTGCTCATAATATATGTATCATTAAAAGCCCTTCTTTAATATTCATTGTTCAATGCAAATACCGGCTTGCGAAACATCCATTGCCCACCTGTAAAATCAGGGAAATCAACTGTTTCATTTCCTAACTCAATGGACTGCTCACTCAAAGGTGTAATAGCACTCCACGCTGCAGCATCATACACATCCATTGGCGTTGGTGTTTTTCGTTTGATAGATTCAATAAACGAATGAATCACAAAAAAGTCCATACCGCCATGGCCCGCTCCGGCTGTCTCTTTGCTCCAGCGTGCCCAAAGTGGATGATCATATTTATCAAACCATACTTTGGCATTATCCCACTGATCGTTGTTGGCAGATTTATCCTGAATGTAAATGCTTTTATTCACATCCATCCACAACCCTTCTGTGCCCTGCACCCTAAAGCCTAAGGAATAAGGACGTGGTAAATTAGTGTCGTGTTGTAGCAAAATAGTTTCGCCATTTGCACATTTTATATTGGTAGTTACAACATCGCCCAACTTAAAATTCACTTTTGCATTTGGATGATTTTCGCCACCTTTCTTTACAATATAATTGTGCAAGCCTCTGCCTTTGGAAGCAAACGAACTTAAGGATAAGAAGCGATTGCCCCGGTTAATGTTGATATAATGCGCTATCGGCCCTATGCCATGCGTTGGGTACAGATCTCCATTGCGATGCACTGAATGCTCGGTTCTCCACTTTGCTTCTGAATATCCTTTTTCACCAAACTCTACTCCATTTCCATACGTATGTACTCCATCATTAAACTTTACTTCCCGAAGGTCGTGTTGGTACCCTCCCTGCAGGTGCACCAACTCTCCAAACAATCCCTGCCGTACCATGTTCAGCACCGCCATTACATCTCTTCTGTAACAAACGTTTTCCAACATCATCACCTGTGCATTGTATTTTTCTGCAGCCTTCACCACATCCCAATGATCTTGCATGGTGATACCTAATATTACTTCTGTGCCTACGTATTTCACTCCCGCTTCCAAAGAAGTGATGATCATATTCTTATGCCATTCCCAAGGTGTGACCACAAGCACTCCATCAAGTCCCCCTTTTATTTCCAGCATTTTTTTCCATGCATTATCATCACCTGTAAATATTTGCGGCATTTTTTTGCCGCTTTTTGCAATCATATTTTTTGTGCCGGTAAGCGCACGTTCATCCACATCGCAGATAGCCACAAGATCTACATCACCTCTTCGGAGCAACAGATCAACATGACCGCTGCCACGGGCACCTAAACCAATGACACCAATTTTTACTTTTGCAGCTCCATTGCCGGCGGCAAATAAATTGGCGGTTGGTAACATAGCCAAACCTGCTGCGGTAATTCCAGAATTTTTGATGAAGTCTTTTCTATTCATTTGAAGATCTGTTTAATGTGAAGAGTTTAAAAATACACGTATTGCCGTCACCTTTAAGGCGCAAACGGTTGCGCATTTTAAAAGATTCAAAAGGGGCCTTCCCTCCCTTTTAAAAAACGTACAAATATCCGTGGTTTTATATTTATGGATAAAAAGGCAAGCGGTTTATGACCCTACTTCTACGGTATATTTTGGGAAGACACTAACACCAATGCGGCTTAACTTGCAAATAAAGGAATACGATTATGAAAAGAGGCTTAATCATTCTATCGCTTGTCATTTCTGCCGTTGCGCAAGGGCAAACATTAAAGGAAACTTTATATGGTGGCAAATTAAAAAATGAAGCAGGCTCCGTGATCCGAAAAGGTGATGATCTTTCTACCAAAATAGACACCACTAATAAGGCGCGCATTAAAGATTCCATACAATTAAAAAATGGAATTGAACTAACCAATTCCAAGGCAACTAAAGAGGTAAAAGAAATTAATGATGCCACAAAAGACAGTAAGGGACTCACTGCTTCTTCATTGACAACTGATGGAGTCCCAAACAATAAAATTGGTATTGAAAATGCCATCGTCAAAGACAATACAGTTTTATGGAATGAATACATTACCTCGGTGAGCAACACGTTGAAGACGGAAACGTTACCTTCTAAAAAAATAAAAAAAGGAACCTACTATATATCTCTTTCTTATGCTATTGGATTGGATGGACAATCAACTATTAATAATGTAATTGTGACACCTGAAAATGCCTTTTTGCAACAGCAAATAAAAGATCGGATTGGGATTGATGCTCCACGGTTGAACCCAATATTGTCCAGCACCGGAGCACCAAGAAAAGTAAATAAAAACTACAATTTTACCTTGGTGAAAGACTAACCATCTCCTCTATTTTTTATTTTATCTTATTACAGAAATAAACAGTTGCATTTCCATAGGTGGAACTAATTCCATTTTATATAATGCAATTCCATTTTTTTATTTCACAATCAGCAACCATCCTTTTCCTTTTTCAACAGGGATCAAATCGCCGGGTATAAATGATTTTTCGGGCTGAAAATTCTTTATTTCTTTTGCTGTTATCGTAGCTTTTGCCGGATCAATCCCTAACTTTTTCCAATCAATATTTAATAAAATTTCCGTGTCCCTATCTGCCCAGCTTGCAATGGAAATAAGGGCCGCTCCACTTTTTTGATATACTGTGGCCAATACCTTTTCATTGTTTGTTTTTACCGGGCAGGCCGGGCTCCAATAGCGAATCATCTTCGTCCCCGTCATTCCAAATTCATCCCAAAATTTCCATATCGGTCGTGGATCAGCATGTTCATCCCACGGATACCTATTGGTCATG
>JBDSBL010000106.1:0-13197 GCA_039921625.1 Chitinophagaceae bacterium | reverse complement strand
TCATGTGCTGTTTGTATCCCGGTGTATTCCCCCACCATCCATCGTTGGTGATAATGGTTAAAACATTAGCTCCTTTGCGCACATATTCTGTGATGTAATCAGCATAGATACTTTCATAACAAATAATAGGAGCCGCCACAAAATAATGTTGCGTATCCGCAAATATCCTTCGCTCTTTATCCCGACCCAAAGTGCCGCTGGTGCCACCAAAATCTTCAAACCATTTTCCTATAAATAATAAAAATGAAGGCAAGGTTTCTACGCCCGGTACCAGTTTGGCTTTGTGGTAGAAAGAAGCCCCGCCACCCGGAGCCAGCATAGCTGCCGTATTAAAAGCATCATAATAAGTATTGGAACCTTTATCAAACCGGGCAGTATTGGTTGCATTGTTTTTATCCGTTCCATAGTTGCGATAGCTTTCTATGCCGGATAGCAAACTTAAATGGGGATGCCGCTGCAAAAAAGCCCAGATGGGTGTATAATAAGAATTTTGAGTAATAGCATCTTCCAATACTCCAACCGGTATGGCGGTTTCCGGCCATACTACCAAAGCCGTGGCAGAATCTATTTGTTGCTCCGATAAATCTATTAACCGCTGTACCTGCATCTCCACAGAACCTTCCACAAACTTTTCATCATAGGGATCTACATTTGGCTGCACCACCACTATATTTCGATGGGTATTGTGTTGGAATTGATCCAAGGCATCCATTCTTTTGTTTTCTATTTTGGAAGAAACAACGAGTGGAACAATCCAAATGGCAATTATGAATAAAAGACTTACATAATATTTAAGATCTCTACCACTTTGTTGAAATCTTTTTAAAATAAAGAACAAAACAATATTACTGACCAACACCCACAAGGTGCCTCCCGTGGTGCCGGTATATTCATACCATTGAATCCAATCAGTTTTCATAGCAAAGACATTACCGAGTGTAAGCCACGGCCAGCTTAGCTCCCAATTGAGGTGGATGTATTCAAAGGAGATCCAAAAGGCAATAAGAGAAAGATACCCCCAATAAGAACCATATCTTTTTCTTACGGCTCGCATAAGTAGCCAGGGAAGGCACATCAACAAACTATTTAGTACAATAGCCAAACCGGCTCCTACAGCAGATGCATTGTAAATCCACCAGGTAGTAAGCAGGTTCCATACAAACATATGGAGGTAGGCAGGTCCCAAAAATTGCCTGTTGGATGGCGTATGCTCATTAATCCACAACAAGGGAACCAAGGCTATGAAAATAAGAAAGGTGGCATTGGAGATGGGCCAGGCTCCCCACAAAAATAGTCCACCCAAAAGCCCTAATAAATACCTTTGATAATTATGCAACGATCTGTTTTTTGTAAAAATAGCCGCTAACCACGGGTGCTCCAATAATTAGAACAAAAGGTGCCCTAGTTTTTAAGCAATTGCTTAAAGTTGCCAAGAAGATTAGTTATAAATAATAAGTACAGCCACTTCACTTATCAGTCACAAGCCAATTAATAATTCTTAGTTATTACTTACATAGAAATAGCTGCATAGAGATCTTCTGTACCAGTGAGTGACACAACAAAAGCTCAATAGAATTGCTGTTGCCGGTTCCCAATAACCTGTCCTATTTAAGGAAATGCTTTTATAAAAATGGGTTACAAAATAGGGCCTACTTCCGGCTATAGTTCGGAGCTTCTCTTGTTATCTCTACATCATGCGCATGACTTTCCCGCATTCCGGCATTAGTGATTTTTACAAAGGTGGCGTCCTTCAAACCTACTATGGTGGCCGCTCCACAGTAACCCATTCCGGCACGAAGCCCACCGGTAAACTGGTACACTATTTCTTTTAAATGACCTTTATACGCAACGCGACCTTCTATACCTTCCGGCACATATTTTTTTACATCTGCTTCCGGCTCCTGAAAATAACGATCGCTGCTGCCGGTAGCCATGGCACCTAATGAACCCATGCCCCGGTATTCTTTAAATTTTCTGCCTTCATAGATAATGGTTTCGCCAGGGCTTTCTTCCGTACCGGCAAAGGTAGAACCCATCATCACACAATCAGCGCCTGCAGCAAGTGCTTTCACCAGGTCGCCGGTGTAGCGAATGCCTCCGTCGGCAATTATAGGAATACCTTTTTTATTTAGTACCGATGCTGCCTGCATGATGGCCGTAAGCTGCGGCACACCGGCCCCTGCTACTATGCGGGTGGTGCAGATAGAGCCCGGGCCAATACCCACTTTTACCGCATCGGCACCAGCCTCTACCAGAGCAAGCGCCCCATCGGAAGTGGCAATGTTTCCTGCTATTACATTTACATTTTTAAATTTCTTTTTAATGCTTTTCAATGCATCCAATATTCCTTTTGAATGGCCATGAGCACTATCCAAACAAATAATATCTGCACCTGCCTGTACCAGTGCTTCCACTCTTTCCATCAGGTCTTTTGATACTCCTACAGCCGCCCCTACCAACAATCTTCCAAAGGAATCTTTTGCGGCATTCGGGAAAGAACTTACTTGCAAAATATCGCGGTAAGTGATAAGGCCAATTAGTTTTCCACGGCCATCTACTACCGGTAATTTTTCCACTTTGGTCTGCCGCAATATTGATTCTGCTTTTTTAAGGTCTGTACCTTCCGGCGCGGTTATCAGGTTTTCAGTCGTCATTATTTCGCTTACAAGGCGGTGCATGTCTTCTTCAAAACGAAGGTCGCGGTTGGTCAATATACCGGCTAATACTCCTCCCTTAGTAGTAATGGGAATACCCCCAATTCCATTCTCACGCATCAGCCGCAACGCATCTCCGATTGTAGCATCTACGGGCAGCGTGATCGGGTCCTGTATCATGGCACTTTCGCTGCGCTTCACTTTGCGTACTTGATCTGCCTGCCGCTCCACGGTCATGTTTTTATGCAGGATGCCAATGCCGCCTTCGCGGGCCAAAGCTATAGCCAGGGCTGCTTCCGTCACCGTGTCCATAGCAGATGAAAGCAGCGGCACATTGAGTGTAATATCTTTTGTAAGCTTGGTGGTAATATCTACATCGCGGGGCAATACTTCTGAAAATGCCGGCACCAGCAGTACGTCGTCAAAGGTTAAACCGTCTATGAAATTCTTTTGTAGGGGGTTGTTGTTTGCAGCCATGTGCAAAGATAAGGTGAGCGGGAAATTGGTAAAATGAAATTTTTGTTAACCGGCATTTGTTCTTTATTCATCTTCAGTGGTGTCACTCACTTGTACAGTTAAAAGTTATTGAGCTTTTTTTGATGTTTTATTATTTGGATTTATTACACTTTTGGTTCTTACGTTCTTTTTTGCCTTGAAGCAAAAAAGAACCAAAAAAGTTCAAGGCTGCCGTTACCGCATCCGCGAACGCAGCCCGGCCCGCGCACTACAGTAAAGAGGTGGTAGATAATTGATAATGATACATTTAGTAAGTAGGTGCTGCAATATTCACCATCAACTCCGACAGCAATCATGTGCTACTTTTTAACAGGTTTTCCTATCTGTTTCATTAGCCTGTTAAGTCTTTTTGTATTTGCTTCAGTAACTTTTTAAATCCTTTTCTTCTTATTTTTTCACTATGTCCAAAACATTCATTCTTATCCTATCAGCTTTCAAATCTTTTACTCTTTTTAATCCATTCAAACACTTTAATTCTTTTGCTTATTATCTCACCATCTAGTCAAAATCATTACTTTTTATCTCATCAACTTATCATTGGGGATGCCTTCATTAAAGAATGTTGTAAAAACTTATTGCAGATAGAAAAAAAAGCACAAATAGTAAATCACCCAATATAGTTATAGAGCAGTACAAACCGAACCCTTCAATGATTGATTGTTGTGCGGTGGCCGGCAAAGCGGCCGGCAGGCATTCGCGTTTGCCTTGAACTTTTTTGGTTCTTTTTTGCTTCAAGGCAAAAAAGAACGTAAAGACTGAATAAGAAATAGCCCAATAGCATTCACAAGTACAAGTGAGTGATACCACTGAAGCTTAATAGAATTACAAAAGCTAAGTACTAAAGTAAATATTCTCTATCCCTTCCCATTAACCGAAGAAGAAATCCTTTAAAGATTTTTGAAAGACGGGCAAATTGTTTGCCGGCGGTTGCCATTAAACTTATCAAACACACCTTGCTTTACAAGCGAAAATTCAAAAGCTCCCCGCGTGTTATTGAATTTTTTTAAGGTGGAGATCGTAGCATCGTACGTGAAGGAGAAAGCATAATCTTTATAGCCCAAACCTACCATCGGAATAATGGCTTCTTTGTGGCGGTAATACAGGCCGGCAAGTAACAGATACTGACCGTCGCCGGAAAGGTTATAATGCGCATTGGCACCACCCACTATTTCCATAGATTTTGCCTGCATACTTACATATACATTTGGATTTATAATTACCTGCTCATTGAGCATGAAGGTTCCATTTAAAAACCCGGTGTACCGCACTGGTACCCGGTTGGTAGCATCATTCAGATCAAAAAAGGATTCATGTGGGCGGTTTACATGCATAGCAGATAACCCTCCATTTACATATACTTTTTCAGTTGGGAAATAAGCATAATTCATCCCTACCTGCATATCCAGGTAACCAATATTATTTTGGGCCAGTGCCACGCTGGTGGGCAACTTATTATCGAAAAATTTTCCATCAAATTGATCGGGAAATTTAAGATTGGAAACATTGATTTGTTTGTTGGCATAGCCAGCATTGAATCCTAAACTTAATAAACTGGAATAGCCCAACATTTGGTGATACGCTACCGAACCGTAAATTTTATTAGAGCTTAAATTACCACTACCCGCTACATCGTGCAATACCACTCCGCCAAGGCCTACCCATCCATTATCAAACTTATCTTTTAACACCTGCACATCACCAAAGGCACTCATGGTTTTATACGGCACTGTCATTACAGAGGACCATTGATCGCGGTAATTGATACCAAGCCGGTAATCTCCGTCTGGTATAAAACCTGTATTAGCAGGGTTTGTAGTCAGTGGCGAATTAAAGAATTGCGAGAAGTGAAGATCTTGCGCCTTAGTGGCACCCACCAAACAAAGAGTGAAAAAAGCAACCATCCCATTTTTTAATTTGTTCATTTCACGCTCCTTCTTTTATCGGATTAATGTTATGTCGCCTTTCTTACTGGCTTTGCTTCCATCGCTAAATTCTACTTCCAGTGTGTAGGCATATACATCCATTGGCTGTAGCACTCCTTTGTACTTACCATCCCAACCACTTTTGCGGGAATCAGTTTCAAAAACCTTTTGACCCCAGCGGTTCCATATTATAAATTTCATTTTTGCTATGCCATAACCTCGAACATAAATGATGCTGTTTACATTTCCACTCAAAGGAGTAAACGCATTAGGCACATCAAGCGCCGGCACTATAATCGTTTGCACCGGCTTACAAACAGAATCAGGGCAGTTGGCCACATTGTAGGCAATGAGGCAGGCCGTGTATTTCCCTGTTGTATTATACTCGTGTTGTATCGGGCTTCTGGAGGTAGTCAGCAGCGAATCTCCGTCCCCAAAAAGCCATTTAAAACGCACCGCATCTGCCGAAGATTGATTGGTAAAATTGATGGGAGTATTTTCAGATGGAGGTTGCGGACTGACGGTGAAATCTGCTTTAGGTATCGCGTACACTCCCACTGTAGTTTTTGTGGAATCCACTACATTACACGTAGCAGAATCAATGGCCAGCAAAGTGACGGTAAATACCCCAGCCGTAGTATACGTGTGCGTTGGATTAACAGCGGTGGAGGTGGTTCCGTCCCCAAAATTCCAAACAAATTGTTGGCCGGCATCAGAGGAATTTTTGAATTGCACTGTGTAGGGCAAACAACCATTTCCCGGTGTATCAATAACGGCTTTTACTAAGGAGCCAATTCGAAGTATAGTTGATACCGTATCGCCTCCATTACAGTAGGCATTATCATTTAAAACTAGTTTTACCACATAAGAACCGGCAGATGAATAGTTGTGAAAAACACTTCCAGCGCCTGTAGTTATTTTGGGCGAGCCATCACCAAAATCCCAAATAAATGATTTGTTTGTAAATGGCAAGGCCGGCGGAGCAATAGATAGATTATCAAACCGGTAACGGAAAGAATCGCAAGGATTTAATTTTACAGGATTAAAAGAGAGCAACGCTTTTACATCTCCTACTTTAATATTTAAATAAGAAGTATCGCGCAGGTTGCAGGTAGAAGAATCCACCGCTACCAGCATGACACGGAATGTACCGACTGTATTAAACGTATGCGATGAGGTGGGCAACGTGGTGACCACCATTGGAGATCCATCTCCATACGTCCACTCATAAGTAACGGCATTTTTAATAGAATCAATAAAATCAACTTTTAAGGGCACACAACCAGCTGTATCCCGCATGACCCCGTTGATCTGTGATTGAATGGAACTATGAACGCCTGCCAGGTTAAAAGCAATCTTTACCATTGCCAGGTTGCAACTTGGTGATGGATTGTTGGGCGACCATGATCCGGGTGTAGTAGGGAAAGGAACATTGCCAAATGATTTGCAATTGGCACACATTGCCTGATAGATCACACCATTGCGGTCAAAGCGGCTCGTGCCGCCATCCACATGATCTGGAGCGCCTCCATTTTGACCAAAAAAGCTTCCGTACAATTGTGCAGTAGCATCTCTTTTTAATACAAAAAAGTAAAAATCCTGGCCAAGGCCATTTACAATATCAGAAGGTGGTAAGTTTGGTTTAATAGCATCGGGAGTGGTGGTCATGCCGGCAACACCGGCAGAAGGATATTGCGGACCGGAGGTACCGAAAGTGCCTCCCCAACCTGACACATAAACATTCTCGCATCTATCCACTAAAAAGGCGATAGGAGAAATATTGGGTACAGAACTATTAGGGGTACCAAAGGTGGTAGAATAAACATAGGCGGACAAATCAGGCTGCAACTTAGCAATGAACTGTTTGCCTCCACCCTGGCTCCAGGCAGCGTTTTGCACCGGCCAGGCTCCGGTGGTTTGACCCATTATGTAAGGAAAATTATATTTATCAAACTGAACACCAAACACCTGATCAATACCGCCGGTGCCTACGTAAGTAGAGCGTTTAAGCGTAGCGCCATCATTGCTAATAATAGCCACAAAACCATCAATGGAACCATGATTCGTGGCGCTGATAGTGCCTCCTTTTGGTCCGGGAAAATCCGTGCTTTCTGTACCACCCGCCACATATATTTCATTGGTAAATGGATTGAGGGAAAGAACATAAGCCGCATCATTGCCGCTGCCACCCAAGTAAGATATAAATGCCGGTGCGGATAAATTGGAAGAAAATTTTAACACAACACCGTCCTGAACACCACCACCAAATCTTGGTTGAAAGCCGCCGGAAACAGGAAAGTTGGTGGATTGCGTACTTGAGGCAACGTAAATATTTCCAGCTCCATCCAATATTACTTCGCTACGTCCATCATCGCCATAATTGCGTTGCAAAGAAGTAGCCCCGCTACGAGTAGGAGTAATATTTACCCCATCATCTGCCGAACCACCAATTTTTCTTGACCCAATAAGCGCTGTTCCTGAAGCATTTAATTTTGTGATTACAATATCATATCCACCACCGGTGCCAATGAGTGGATCTGTGGTTGGATAATTAGAAGAATTGCTTCGGCCGGCAATGACTACCTCTCCCTGTGGATCTACTACCAAGCTATGTGGCTGCTCAATACCGCCGCCACCAATGTAAGTAGCATATACCCGGGAAGATCCATCAGGTGTTAACTTTATAATACCAATGTCCCATTCACCGCCGCCATAAGTAGTTTGAAACGCCCCGGTAGAAACAGGAAAAGTACCTGACCGAGCATCTACTATACCTCCGCCATACATACTTCCATCTGGACCGTAGGTAGCAGTAAACCCCCAATTCTCTGCTGTGCTTCCAGCAAAAGAACAAAAGATAAGTGTAGGGTCTATTACAACGGTAGCCTTAGGGTCATAATTCTTTACATCAAAACGAACGACATTATCTTTTACTACAAAGCGATTGCTTAATTCTTTTTTACCACTCGCATTGTATTGGTAGGTATATGGGTTTAGTTCTTTAAGCTGGCCAACAGATGTACTAATTATCAGCTCCTTGTTTTTTACTTCGAGGTTATCAACGCCTTCAAATTTTAATGCAACATCGGCAAGCCTGGCACCCGGGTGAGCAATGATATCATATTTCATTTGCCCATTGTTGGAGTAATAGCGAACATCAATATTGGGATATATATTTTTTACTGTTACCCCTTGGTAAATTTTGCAATCAGAAGCCCATTTAGTTGGGTCGTTTCCAATAAAATAATTATTGTAAGTGAATAGTGGTTTGTCTGAAATGATTTGTGGATTGGCAGCTGCATTTACAAATGAAACTTTATACGCGTGGGACCGAAGAGTGATCTTGCCAGCTGGTTTTCCCAATAATTTTTCCTTTTCAGTAAACCCATGAACCTGCTCCGAAAAAATGGCGAGGTCTTCTGCATTGTGCTGCAACACGGTGAACCCATCCGATTGAAGATACACGCTGCCTGCCGGAGCATTGGCCATGAAGCGAACCGCTTTATTCCATTGTCCCTTGTTTTCAACAAATTCTATAGTACCATAATTTTGGGCAAATACGGAAGAAAGAGTAAGGAGGGAAAGAAGAAAAAGTATATGTTTTTTTAAACTCAAAGTATGTTTTGAAATTAACTAATTATAAGCACAAATGTTGTGAAACTAATTGTTAAGAAATTTTACTCCAAGGTGTTTTACCCTGCAGTGACAAAAGATAATATTTTAAGGGCTCATTTTCCGGCAATTGAAATTCCGGATCTTTTTCAACTACCTTTTCTGCAAATTCTTTTGCCGCATTTAATATGGCCTTGTCTTTTATCAAGTCGGCCAACCGCAGGTTAAGTGCACCGCTTTGCCGGGTGCCTTCAATATCGCCGGGGCCGCGCATCTCAAGATCCTTTTCCGCAATTTCAAAACCATTATTAGTGGAGGTCATTATTTTCAACCGTTCCCGGGCATCCTGGCTCAATTTGCTGGACGTCATAAGTATACAATAACTTTTCTCAGCACCGCGACCTACCCGGCCCCGCAGCTGGTGTAATTGAGATAAGCCAAATTTCTCTGTGCTTTCAATCACCATCACTGATGCGTTGGGCACATTTACTCCTACTTCTATCACCGTGGTGCTCACCATTATTTGCGTGTCGCCTAGTACAAACCGTTGCATGTTGGCACCTTTCACATCAGGCGTTTGCCGGCCATGCACCATGCTGATCCAATATTGTGGTTCCGGAAAATAGGCTTTTACATTTTCGTAACCCTGCATCAGGTTTTCATAATCAAGCTTTGCACTTTCTTCAATTAGTGGAAATATTATGTAAATCTGCCGGCCAAGTTGTATCTCCTCTTTTATAAAATCCATCACCTTACTGCGTTGCGTATCATAGCGATGTACAGTGGTTATTGGTATTCTTCCTGGTGGCAATTCATCCATTACACTGTAGTCCAAATCACCAAATGCGGTCATGGCCAACGTACGCGGAATAGGTGTAGCCGTCATCACTAATATATGTGGTGGCACAACAGCTTTTTTCCACAACCTTGCCCGCTGCGCTACGCCAAATCGATGTTGCTCATCTATCACGGCAAGCCCTAAGTTTTTAAATTGAACCACTTCTTCAATAAGGGCATGCGTACCTATTATCATGCTCAGTGTGCCTTCTGCAAGGCAGCCTAAAATATGCCGGCGTTCTGCCGCCTTTGTAGAACCGGTAAGTAAGTGCACTCCTATTTTTAGGTGGTCTAAATAAATGCTGATGGAATTAAAATGCTGCTGCGCTAATATTTCTGTGGGCGCCATGATGCAGCACTGGAAACCATTATCAATGGCCAGAAGCATAGCCAGTAAAGCAACAATGGTTTTCCCACTGCCCACATCGCCCTGCAACAACCGGTTCATTTGGTGCCCGGTGGCGGTATCCAATCTTATTTCTTTCAACACCCTTTTCTGTGCACCCGTTAATTCAAATGGCAAATGCTCTTTGTAAAATGTATTGAACTTTTCACCCACCTTGTTGAATACTACACCTTTGGAATAGCGGTGCCGTTCCGATTTTATTAACGCCAACCGCACCTGGGCAATAAACAATTCTTCAAACTTTAAACGCCGCAGCGCTTTTTGATAATCATCCGTGGTGGGAGGAAAATGTATCGCTTGATAAGCATAAAATCGGGATACTAATTTTCCTTTATCTATAATTGAAGACGGTATGTTTTCAGGCAAATCTTTTTCCCGCAATAAGGCTAACAAGGATTGCAGCAATTTGGCAATTTGCCTTGGTCCCAAACCTCTTGCTTTTAATTTTTCGGTAGTGGGATAAACCGGTTCTAAAAAATTTTTGGCTCCACTGAATTCATTGGTAAGGGTTTCTATTTCCGGGTGTACCATCTGTGGCTTGCCCATAAAAAAAGAAAGGCGGCCAAACACTAAATATTGCTCCCCTTCTTTCAAAAATTTTTCCACCCAACCCAACCCTTTGAACCAAATAAGTTCGATAAAACCAGTATCGTCTTTTAGGTACGCAATCAACCGGCGTGCACTTTTTTCACCTACGGTTTCATAATACTGCAAAGTGCCTTGTACTTGCGCAAATTCTATTGCTGGATTGAGTTCAACTGCCTTGGTGATGCGGGTTTTATCAATATGGCGATAAGGAAAATGGTGCAGAAGATCATTGAAAGTAAAGATGGCCAATTCCTTTTTTAAAAGGTCGGCTTTTAGTGGCCCCACCCCTTTTAAGTATTCAATAGGATGGGTTAATATGTTGACAGGGTGGGTGATCGTTTTTGTTTAGGAACAAATTTAATGGAGAAGTAGTTTTTAATTTTTAATAAAAACTTTAAAGTCATTAACCAAGTTCTATCACCGCAATGAAAATCACTACATCAAATTACCCTTTTTGCTTTGGGCCATAATACAGATTCCTCTTTTCTTAAAAAAACGGCAAAGCCTTTTACCAAACAATAGTTCATGAAAAGAAAATAATAAATGCCGGTAGCTACTGAAAGCTTTTTATTTTTTTTCAGAAACCACCAACCAACAAATGCCATTAGGTAAAATAAAAGTTGAAGGCCAAAAAATAAGGAATAGAAAATTGAAAGTTGCTGTACCCATAAAATGGCATTAGCTAAAAACATAACCGGCAGCGCAAAAGGACATATCACCCACCGCAACCACCTTTTGGAAATAAACTGAAAAGCAATAACAGGATGCAGGAATAGTTGCCGCCATTGTAGCCTGCGCAACAATTGGAAGGCTCCCGCCCCTATCCGCACTTTTCTTTTTTCTTCTTCTGCCAAGGAAAAAGAAGGTGTTTCCGTGGCAATAGCTTTCGCAGCATAAGCTACCTTATACCCTTGCATGCAAACTTTAAGTGAAAGGGTTAGGTCATCTAAAACAGTATCTTCCTTCAGCGGCCTGTATAATTCTGTTCGAATGGCTAAAAGTTCACCGGCCGCACCAATAACCGAATAAAAAGCAGCTTCCGCTTTTTTTATTCTCGATTCGTATTGCCAGTAGGCACCTTCCACTTGCCCCACCGGACTGCCCCAAGTGGACACTCTTTTTTCACCGGCCACAGCACCTACTTTTTGATCAGAAAATGGACGCACCATTTCCAACAGGCAATCCTTGTTTAGAAAGCTATTGGCATCGCTAAAAATAACAATGGGACTCTGCACTTCTTGCATGGCTCTGTTCAATGCGGCCGCTTTTCCTTTCCGCACCGGTTCATGGATTATTTTTATCTGAGGATATTTTGAGGTAATACTAACCGTATTGTCGGAAGAGCCATCGGCCACTATCAGCAGGGATAGTTGCTCCACCGGATAGTGTAAAGAAAGTGTGTTTTCTATTTTTTGTTGCAGTATGGCCCCTTCATTAAAACAAGGAATAACAAGCGTAAGGGAAGGAAGGTTTGCGAAAGGAACTGTGGCCATGCGGCTGCGAAATGAGGATACACCGTAAAGAATCAATCCATAGCCAATATAGCAATAGAACAAGGCAGCGAAGCATAACCAGAAAATAATTTCTATTGCCATCTACTAAATACAATTAAACGCAACTTACTGGAAAACAAATTAAAGGTAAATGCACCATTCCTGCTCTTAGTTGCATAATACATTTTGAGTGGTTGATACAAGTGAGAACCCTGCTTAAAGTGCATAAAAATTGATAATATGAACAATTAATTCTATTTTTCCGGCCCTTTGACAACACCAACCAACCAATGCTCCTATATACTTTCCTTCAAATAAACCTGGACTTCGCCGATTATAAAACGGGCATTCTTTCCTTTGTTTCAGCCTTCGTTATTTCTATGGTATTAATGCCCTTACTTATCATGGTCATCAACCGTTTTAAGCTATATGATGTGCCTAACCTGCGCAAAGAACATACGTTGCCGGTACCTACCATGGGTGGCATTGCGGTGGTCATTAGTATGGCGGCTGCCTGCGCTCTTTGGTTTCCCTTTTCAAAAGATATCTTTTTTATTACTTTCTTCTTTTCCATAGCTGTTTTATTTGCCATTGGTATAATGGATGATCTGTGGGATGTGTCGGCCAATTACAAGTTTGCCATTCAATTGGCCGTGTCCCTCCTCATTTGTTTCTCCGGCGTACGCATTACTAGTTTTAATGGCTTGTTTGGCATTTATGATTTGCCGGTAATGGCCCAATATACCATCACCATTATTGCCATTACTGGCATTACTAATTCCATCAATTTAATTGACGGCATCGATGGCCTTGCAGGAGGCCTTGGATTTATGAGCCTGTTGATCATTGGTTTGTTTTTAACGCTTAGTAAAGATGCTACCCCGGCTTTAGTTGCTTTTGCCCTTGCAGGTGGCTTGTTAGGATTTTTATATTATAATTTTAATCCTGCCCGCATATTTATGGGCGATACAGGTTCTCTTGTATTGGGCTTTGTAGTGGCGGTTTTAAGTATCAGGCTGATAGGTCAAAACGTAGGACATTTGCACCCTGTGTTGCCGCATGCACCTGTATTCTGTTTGAGTGTGGTGCTTATACCTGTATTTGATACGCTGCGTGTTTTTGCTTTGCGTATCTGGAAAGGCAAATCTCCATTTGACCCGGATAAAACG
>JBDSBL010000105.1:0-5378 GCA_039921625.1 Chitinophagaceae bacterium | reverse complement strand
GGCACATCTTGGTAACGGTGCCAGTTTGGCCGCAGTGAAAGGCGGTAACTGTATAGATACCAGCATGGGCTTTACACCTGCCGGTGGCATTCCGATGAGCACAAGAAGCGGCGATCTTGATCCCGGCATTGCCTGGTATTTAATGAAGAAGGGAATGGATGCGAAAGACTTCAATGAGTTGATTAATCGGCAATCAGGGTTGCTTGGTATTTCCGGATTCAGTTCTGATATGCAAGACTTGCTGCTGCATGCAAAGCAAAATAGGGATGCTGCCTTGGCGATTGATATTTTTTGTTATCAAATAAAAAAATATATAGGTGCCTATGCCGCCGTTCTAGGTGGTTTAGATACAGTTGTATTTTCAGGTGGCATTGGTGAGCACTCACCGGGCATTAGAAGCAAAATATGCGACAACCTTGAGTTCTTAGGAATTGAATTAGACGAAATAAAAAACATGAATAATGGAGCTGTGATAGCAACGGAGAACAGCAAAGTAAAAGTCCATGTCATCCCTACGGATGAGGAGGAAATGATTGCTAAAATGACCAGTGCATTGTGGGTGAAAAGCAATGGAGAAGATCAGGAACAATAGGATACAAAATATAAAATGACAACAAAACAATTTTAAATTTTTAATGAATTAATTATAATGGAAACACTAACTATTGAAACAGATAAAGAACAATTATCACCCGAGCTGTTACATAAAATGAATGCGTATTGGCGGGCTGCCAATTACCTTTCTGTTGGCCAAATTTACTTGCACCAAAACCCCCTTTTAAAAGAACCTTTTAAGGCAGAAAATATTAAAAACATGTTGCTCGGGCATTGGGGCACCACACCCGGACAAAATTTTATTTATGTACACCTCAATCGCATCATAAAAAAATATGACCTCGATATGATCTACATATCCGGCCCTGGTCATGGCGGTCCGGCAATCGTTGGTAATGTATATCTGGAGGGAACTTACAGTGAAGTTTATCCAAACATTAGTCAAGATGAAGAAGGGTTAAAAAAATTATTTACACAGTTCTCATTTCCAGGTGGTATTCCAAGCCACGTGTCACCAGAATGCCCCGGCTCTATACATGAAGGGGGTGAGCTTGGCTATTCACTCAGCCATGCTTTCGGTGCGGCTTTTGACAATCCAGAATTAGTGGTTAGTTGTGTGGTAGGTGATGGTGAAGCTGAAACCGGCCCGTTGGCCACAGCATGGCATTCCAACAAATTCCTTAACCCTATAACAGATGGGGTAGTGCTGCCAATTCTTCATCTAAACGGATATAAAATAGCCAACCCAACGGTGTTTGCAAGAATTAGTGGTGAAGAGTTGGATCAACTGTTTAAAGGTTATGGCTGGAAACCTTACCTGATTGAAGGGGACGATCCCATGGAGATGCACCAAAAAATGGCGGAGGTGCTGGACAAAGTGATTGAAGAAATAAAAGCAATCAAACAGCATGCAGTCGAAAACGGCGATGCCACTCGGCCCATTTGGCCAATGATAATTTTAAAATCACCCAAGGGATGGACGGGACCAAAATATGTAAATGGTTTTAAGATAGAGGGCAATTTTCGAGCGCATCAGGTACCCATTACAGACCCTAAAACAAACCCGGAACATTTAAAGCAATTGGAAGATTGGCTTAGAAGTTATAAGCCCGAAGAACTCTTTGATGAAGAGGGCCGGTTTCTTACTGAACTTAGGGATCTGGCTCCAAAAGGAGAAAGGAGAATGGGCGCTAATTCACACGCCAATGGGGGCTTACTGCTGCATAACCTTCGTATGCCTGATTTTCGGGAATACCGGAATAACTTAAAAGTTCGTGGAGAAAAAGGTCCGGGCGATACTCTGGCTTTAGGAGCTTTCATTAGGGACATTATAAAATTGAATTTTGACAAAAGAAACTTTCGTGTTTTTGGTCCGGATGAAACTTTGTCAAATAAATTGAATGCAGTATTTGAAGCTACAGACCGCCAATGGGAACTGCCCATTATTGATACAGATGAATTTTTAAAAAAAGATGGTCGTGTAATAGAAATGTTGAGTGAGCACCAATGTGAAGGCTGGCTGGAAGGGTATCTTTTAACGGGAAGACATGGATTGTTTAATTGCTATGAAGCCTTTATTCATATCATTGATAGCATGTTCAACCAGCACGCTAAGTGGCTGGAAGTAACATCAAAACTGCCGTGGCGAAGAAAAATTGCTTCACTTAATATTCTTTTGGCGTCACATGTTTGGAGGCAGGATCATAATGGTTTCACCCATCAGGATCCTGGATTTATAGATGTAGTAATGAATAAAAAAGCATCTGTGGTACGTGTGTATTTACCACCGGATGCCAATTGCTTATTATCTGTCATGGATCACTGTTTCCGCAGCAGGCAATATGTAAATGTGATTATAGCTGGCAAGCACCCTGCTCCACAATGGCTTTCCATGGAAGAAGCGGTTGTTCATTGTACTAAAGGAATTGGTATATGGGAATGGGCAAGTAATGATGAAGGCGAAGAACCTGACGTGGTAATGGCTTGCGCCGGAGACGTACCTACACTTGAAACCCTGGCGGCAGTTTCTATTTTAAGAGAAAAATTGCCCAACCTAAAAGTACGTGTGGTGAATGTGGTAGACCTAATGAAGTTGCAACCTGAAACTGAACACCCACATGGATTGAGTGATGCAGATTTTGATTCCTTATTCACTAAAAACAAACCTGTCATTTTTGCCTTTCATGGGTATCCATGGCTTATCCACCGGCTCACTTACAGGCGCACCAACCATAACAATATTCATGTGCGTGGTTATAAGGAAGAAGGTACCATTACCACCGCTTTTGATATGACTGTGTTGAATGACCTTGACCGGTTTCATCTGGTGATTGATGTTGTTAACAGGCTACCACAATTAGAAGATAAAACCGCTTATCTAAAACAGGAGATGCAGGATAAGCTTATAGCACACAAGCATTACATAAGGAAGAATGGGTTGGATATGCCAGAGATTTCGAACTGGAAATGGAAAGCAGATGCGGATAAATAGTTGATGTAAAAATGATAAAATAGGTATAAAAATAGGGTCCACCTGTAGGCGTAAAAATCAGATGGTCGACGGCTATTTTTACTATAATATTCTAGCGTAATGAATAACCTGCAACCCCTAATTTTTCTGGCGCCAATCATTGCTTTAATTCTTGTGGTAGCAGGTTATTTTTTTTTAGTAAAAAGAGAGATCAACAAAGTAATTTTTAAACGATTAGTGTTCCTCACAACCTTATTCGCCTTTGTGATGAATTTTGCTTGGGAAGTAATACAGATGCAGTGGTATAAAAACACTATCTATGATATACTACATATTTCATTTTGTGCACTTGCTTCCGTGGCTGATGTCATCATGGTACTCCTGATTTATTTTGGTTTTGCGTTGGCTTACAAAAACGCTTTTTGGATAAGAGAAGTAAGTATTCAAAGGGTTTTGGTACTTATGGCAATAGGTGCCATAGGAGCAATTTTAGCAGAAATGAGACACCTGACAGTTGGAGCCTGGGCGTATGCCCCTTCTATGCCTATGATACCTATAGTTGATGTTGGAATTTCCCCAGTATTTCAATTTATGCTTTTACCTATTTTGATATTTTATCTAAGTTTTTTTATGCTGAAATTTTCTTCATTTAATTTCAGTGAAGCTGGGATTAAGAAGAAATAGATTTAAAAAAAAAGTCGGAGCAATTTCATGTAAAATTTAAATTTCTCATACGCAGCTTTGGATAATACAATTGCATTTTGCACAAATAAAAAATTAAAAGAGAAGGGCCAACAATAACTCTTAAATAAATATAAATATGGTGGATGCTAAAAATCTACTTATCGCACTGCTTGCATTTCTTGGTTTGGGAGCAATTGCTGGTGGGGTGGTATTAATTATTTCACCTTCGGGTAAATTAATGGGTATGCCCTTGGCATTACTTGACCCATCACCATTTATTAATTACTTAATCCCCGGTATTATTTTGTTTTTGGTACTTGGCATTATTCCTATTCTTTTAATAATTGCCTTACTTCAAAAGCGAACGTCAAAATTTGCAGAACAATTTAATTTTTGTCCGGACATGCACTGGGCATGGTCTTACACTATATACATTGCCTTCATACTTATTTTTTGGATTCAAATAGAAATGGTTATGCTAAATGCCGTTAGTTGGTTGCACACTTTTTATATGTTGCTGGCAGTAATTATCATTTTTGTTGCATTACTACCGCACGTAAGAAATCTTTACAGAAAATGAAACACAATAAAATCATGATATTCTTTTTAATTTTTATTGGATTAATTCTTCTCATTTTCCTCGCAGGAAAAATAAATTTATCCATCAAATTCAACAGCCAGGTAAAACAGCTTTTTGCTGAATCGAAAAATATATCCGACATAAAATTCAACTACCAACAGCTCGAAGCTTTGCCGGATCCTGTTCAGAAATATTTCAGGCATATATTAAAGGAAGGTCAGCCTTACATAAGTTATACAAGGATAAAACACGACGGGCAATTTAAAACCGACCTTAAAAAAGAATGGATCGCTATTACAGGAGAACAATATGCGACCACAGAAATACCAGGGTTTATTTGGAAAGGCACAACAGCCATGTTTGTTGCAAGAGACATGTACATCGCTGACAAAGGCAGACTAATTGCCACCCTTTTTTCAGTGTATAATGTTGTAGATGCAAAAGGAGAAAAATACAATGAAGGCGAACTGCTTCGCTGGCTGGGCGAAAGTGTTTTATATCCGACAAATTTTTTACCCAACGATAATTTACAATGGTTTTCAATTGATGCAACCACAGTAAAACTTACATATAATTACAAGGGACTTTCCCTGTATTTTATAATTGCATTTAACGACAAGGGAGAAATAACCGGGATGGAAACCAAACGTTATATGGGTGATGAACGATTAGAAACCTGGATTATAAAAGCAGCAAATTATAAGGAACTAAATAATGTTCTTATCCCGACAGCTTTTGATGTTTTATGGAGATTAAAAGAAGGCGATTTTAGTTATGCAAAGTTTAATATTACTGAAGTGGAATACAATAAACCGGAAAAATTTTAATGGTTTAAAACTTTGATATCGGGTTGAGATTTTTTCAAGTGAGTTGTATTTTAAAGTATAACAGATGTAAGTAAAGTGGTGAATTTAAAAAAAGGAAAATGAATAAACAGATATTAAGCGATACCATACAGCAACTCTTTGCTAACAACAAAGGCTTGCTTGCAATGGACGAAAGTACAGGCACTTGCAACAAACGTTTTGCCGCAGCAGGCATTCCGCAAACAGTTGAAATGCGGCGCAAGTATCGTGAACTGATAGTTAC
>JBDSBL010000104.1:0-8528 GCA_039921625.1 Chitinophagaceae bacterium | reverse complement strand
ACTATACTCTTTTCACAAAAAGGTGTGCATGACTTTGCCTTTTTTGCCAGCAAAGAATTTGTGGTGCAATCTGATACCTGCCAACTTCCGTCCGGAAAAATTATTGATGTTTCCGTTTTTACAAGGTCTCAAAATAGTGGCAAATGGGAGGAAGCATTAAGCAATGCAAAAGATGCCATACGAACCCGCAGCCTATGGATTGGTGATTATCCATACAGCACCCTAAAGGTGGTGGAAGGAGCTCATAAAACGGTATCTGGAATGGAGTATCCTACCATTGCCGTAGTGTCGGGCATTAAGGATAAACAACTATTAGATGAAGCAATAGCCCACGAGATTGGACACAATTGGTTTTATGGAGCCGTAGCCACCAATGAACGCGATCATCCCTGGATGGATGAAGGAATTAACTCTTTTTACGACCTTCGTTATCACCGCTATAAATATGGAAAAAAGGGTTCGTTGAAATGGGGAAAGCATTCCATTGATTTCAAATCCGCTGGGAATATATTGCTGCAAACACTAGCGAAAGAAAATAAGGATCAACCAATAGAAACTCCATCATCTGAATTTAGTTTGCTTAATTATTTTGCCATTGGATATTATAAAACCGCGGCCTGGCTTTCCATATTGCAAGATTCATTAGGTCAAAAAGTATTTGATAAAGCCATGCAGGATTATTATCAGAAGTGGAGTTTCAAACACCCTTATCCAAAAGATTTTAAAGCAGTATTTGACAACTTAAATGACCCGCAGGTCACCTCCTATTTTAATTTACTTAGTACCGTAGGATCCCTTCCGCAATTACCTCAGAAAAAATTTGAAATTGCCTCTCCGCTTGTACTAAAATCAATAGAAAATTATATAGAACAACCGTCAAAAAATCTACTGTTATTGAGCCCCATGGTTGGGTACAATCAATACGATAAATTAATGCTTGGGCTAATAGCAACTAATTATAAACTGCCTTTAAATAAAGCCTCTTTTTTGCTTGCACCACTCTACAGCACCGCCACTAAAAAATTAAATGGAATTGCCAAAATGGACTTTCATTGGCATCCAAAAAGTAGGTTTCAAAAAGCATCTGCAGGTATTGCTGCTGCTCGATTTTCAATGAGAGATGGACGCGATAGTTTAGGTAAAAAAGTATATGAAAGCTTTTATAAAATTGTGCCTTCGGCAGCCCTTACCTGGAAGGAGCCTTATCGATCTAACATGGAAAAAAGACTGGAATGGAAAACCTTTTTGATTGGAGAAAAAGTGTTCAACAAATTCGTCATTAAAAGCACGGACAGTCTTTTTTACATAGACAGTTTAATACTTAAAAAACGATTTTTAAATAGCCTAACTTTTCGCCTACATAATTACCGGGCTCTTTATCCTTTTGATTACAGCTTGCAATTGCAGCAAGGGAAAGAATTTTACAGAGTAAATTTTACGGGTCATTACTTTTTTAATTATGCATCTGGAGGCGGCTTGGCTATTCGTGCTTTTGCGGCAAAATTTGGTTATTTTAATGAACGGAATAATCTCAATAGCAATCGCTATTTACCAAAGTTGTTGGGCGTGACAGGAGAAGAAGATTATACCTACAGCAATTACTTTTTAGGACGCACGGCTTCGTATGCCAATGCTATAGGTGCCTCCGGCAACAATGCAGGCATTGGGGCCCAACAAATTATGATCAGGGATGGAGGTTTTAAACTTCGTGCCGATCAATTTGATTTTTTACAAGGGCGGTCAGAAAATTGGGTGGCGGCCTTAAATTTAAATACCACCTTACCGCAACATTTATTTCCTATTCCCATACCACTAAAACTCTTTTTAGATGTTGGTACTATTGCGGAAGCCTGGGATAAAAAAGAGGAGGGAAACCGGCTGAAATATGTAGCTGGCGTGCAATTATCTTTACTTAAAAACACCATTCATATATACGCTCCATTACTGTACAGTCCCGCGTTTCGAGATAATTTGAAAACATTTCCGCAGTTAAATACCTTTTCCAAACGGCTTACCTTCAGTATAGATGTTGACCAAATAAATTTGCGAAAAATTGTTGGCAAAGAGCTTCCATTTTAATATGAAGGATTCCGTTTATTATTTACGAAATGGGCAAATAGATTTTGCAAAATGGGACAATTGCATTGCCGGTTCAGAAAATGGATTGATTTACGGAATGTCTTATTATTTAAATAATATGTGTTCCCAATGGGATGCTTTGGTACTGAATGATTATGAAGCAGTAATGCCGCTTCCATGGCGAAAAAAATGGGGCATTTATTATTTATATCAGCCCTTTGTAACTGCACAATTAGGTCTGTTTTCTACAGCAAATACCGCTGCTTTGCTGCACCTTTTTCTAACCCACATTCCGGCCCATTTCCGTTATTGGGATATTACTTTAAACTATAAAAACTGTTTTCCTTCACATAGCTTTCCCCTTTTTTTTCGATCCAATTTTATATTGTCCCTAAATGCCTCCTACACTACTATCAGGAGCGGATACAAGCAGACGACAAAACGGAATTTAAAAAAATCAACTGTGGCCGTTGCCTACATAAATAAAGAAGTACCAGTTGAAAAAATTATTGCACTCAACCGAGCTTTACATAAAGAAAAGAAACAAAAAGTAAGCGAGAAGGATTACTCTAATTTCCACAAATTGTTTCAACATTTAAAAGCAGAAAATAAAGCCATTGCGTATGGAGCTTTTTCAGATAAAGGCCATTTGCTCTCTTCTGCCGTTTTCTTTTTGCATCAACAGCGGGCTTATTATATTTTACCGGGCAATACCGTTCAAAGCAAGACCACTGGCGCTTCTCACCGGCTTATTGATGCGTTCATTCAAGACCACGCAGGTCAAGATATATTGTTGGACTTTGAAGGAAGTGATATAGCAACTGTTGCATTCTTTTATCGATCTTTCGGTGCAACAGAAGAGAAGTATGCAGCCCTGCGCTTTAATAAATTACCCCTTTTTATAAAATGGATAAAATCTTAAAATTTAAATTTAATGATTGTCCTTCGTAAATTATTTAGCTACCAACTTTCTCTTCCTCTCGCTTGTCCAAAAGTTTTTCTGCTAACAAAAAATCAACCGGCCGTGTGATCTTTATATTATTTTCATCACCAGGTATCAGAAAAACTTTTAAGCCAAAAGCCTCTACCACGCTTGCTTCATCGGTAAAGCGTTCTTTATAATCAATGGCAAAAGCGGGCAATAAAATTTTACTGTGAAAAGTTTGCGGAGTCTGCACCATCACCATCGTATTGCGATCCACCGGCTCGCTGTCATCATTTTTCAACTGGCGCATGCTATCTTTTACGGGCACCACAGGTATCGCACTTCCTGCCGCTACAGCCGCTTCATAGCATTTACGAATCAAATCTTTACTCACCAGGCAGCGCACACCATCATGTACAAAAATGATAGCTTCCTCTTCTACCAGGGAAAGCCCATTTTGCACCGAATGAAATCGTGTTTCCCCACCGGCAGTCACTTTTATTCTGCTATAATCAAAATAACCATCTACAATTTCGCGGCCCATTTCTATATAGCCTTCCGGTAAAACTAATATAACAGTCAGGTCATCGTACGCTTCCAAAAAAGCTTTCAACGTGTAATACAGCACAGGCTTTTCCTGCAGCATTAAAAACTGTTTTGGAATGGCACTGCCCATTCTTGATCCGGTGCCTCCTGCTACAATTATTGCGTATTTTTTCATTTAATGAAATTTCCTATAACAAAATATTCGAGCAGTGTTACAAATCACTAATCAAATCTTTTGCTGTAATTATTTTTATTAATTAAGGTTAGTTATTTAATAAAGTTTCTTTTTTTAATGGATAAAAAAGTGCCAAAAAAAGAAGATGCAAAATAAATATTATGGATGGAAAGAATCAGCTAATAATCATTCTTTATAGATCTTTACTTCGTGCAGACCGTCACTACTTTTTACTCCGCGGTACATTCCTTCGCTGTTGAAACACATGACCGGCACCCCTTGCGGATCCACGGCTATCAATCCACCTTCTCCATTTATTTTCTTTAATTTTTGATGCACTACTATTTCTGCGGCCTCTTGAATACTTATGCCTTTGTACTGAGCAAGGCAGCATACATCATAAGCCACTACCGCCCTTATGAAGAGCTCGCCATGGCCGGTGCAGCTCACTGCTCCTGACTCATTATTGGCATATGTGCCCGAACCAATTAGGGGACTATCTCCTATCCTTCCCCATTTTTTATTCGTCATACCTCCGGTACTTGTAGCTGCTGCTACATTACCATTTTTATCACAGGCAACAGCACCAACCGTCCCGAATTTTTTGTCCTTTAAAAGTTGGGAAAGGTTTTTTTCTGAATTATGATCGAGCAGCATTCCACCGGTTTTTTTTGCAGCCTGCAATTGGTCGAAACGATTTTGGGTGTAGAAATATTCGTCAGGCTCCATCTTAATACAATGGGCTTTTGCAAACTCCACTGCTCCCTTACCACTTAATAAAACATGATCACTGTTTTGCATGACCTCTAAAGCCAAAACCACTGGATTTTTTATATTGCAAACACCAGCTACTGCACCTGCTTTCAGATCACTACCATCCATTATGGCCGCATCCATTTCATGCTTTCCTTCGTGGGTAAATACAGCACCCCGGCCAGCATTATAAAGCGGGTGATCTTCCAGCACAATGACTGCTGCTTTTACTGCATCAACAGCAGGGCCACCCCCCTCCAAAATTCCGTAGCCTTTTTCCAATGCAGCTTCGAGGGCTTCTTTGTAATTAGCCTCCAATTCCGGTGTCATATCTTCTTTTAAAATAGTTCCGGCTCCACCATGGACTACCAATGTATATCGAGACATAAAAATTTATTATTTAGCAAATGGTATAAAGAATCACGCCAACAAATAGGGAGGATAAAAGGTGTGCAATAGAAGATTAAACTAATAACAACTCACATTCATGGAGCAATTTTTCGCGGTTAATGGCTGCTGTGCCTACTTCTTCGCACACCAGGCCACCAGCTATATTGGCCACCTCCGCCATCAGGGTTACATCACCGGTGGCTGCATACACTAATGAAGCTACCGCTATCACCGTATCACCAGCTCCAGATACGTCGGCTATATTGCGCAAGTGTGATGGAATCAGATCCGCTACATCTTGGTGTTGAAAAAAAACACCTTTTTCTGAAAGAGTAATAAAGGAAATGTGGTGGTGCAATATATTTTCTAAATCGGAATGAATAGTTTGCAATAAGGGTTTATCTATATCATTAAAAAGTAGATTCAGCCCATCTTTTACTTCTTTAAGGTTGGGCTTAAAAATGTCTATTCCTTTGTAAGCAAAAAAGTTTTTGCGCTTGGGATCTACAGCTGTAAGAACTCCTCCTTGTTTACAAATAGAAATCACGGCACTAATTACCGACTCCGTTAATACCCCTTTATTGTAATCTTCAAAAATAATAATCTGTGGCTTTTCCTCTGCTACAAACTTCTTTACTGAATCAATTAATTGTGCTTCATCCTCTGAATGGAGATCGTCAATAATTTCTGCATCCAACCGCAGCATGTGCTGGTTGCGGCTGATAACCCTAGTTTTATTGGTAGTGATGCGTTGGCTGCTTTTAAAACTATAGCGGCTGTCAATATTTTGCTCCAATAAAAGTTTTTCCAATTCAGCACCATCCCCATCGGCACCCATCACGGAAAGTACAAATGCTTTGGCACCAAGAGATTGAAGGTTGAGCGCCACATTACCGGCACCACCTACCCTTTGCTCTCTTTTTTGCAGCGTGACCACTGGCACGGGAGCTTCGGGAGAAATGCGCTCAACAATGCCCCACATATAGGTGTCCAACATTACATCACCAATGACTCCCACTTTTATTGACCGAAAGTCATCAAATAATTTCTGAAATTTTTCCATCAATGCTACACCTTTTTTTGACTGGCCAGAGCAACGTAATAAATAGGAATGCCCATTAATACAATCACTAATCCTCCTAATGAATAGGTAGGTGATGCATAGATCAAGGCAACACAAAAAGCAATGGCTAATAAAATGTAAATCACAGGCAATACCGGATAACCAAATGCTTTATAAGGTCGTTCCATTTCCGGTCTTTTGCGCCGCAAAACAAATATGCCTATGATAGTGAGTGCATAAAATATAACCACCACAAAAGAGATCATGGTCAACAGATCATTGTAGCGGCCACTAAGGCACAATATGCTGGCTACAATGCATTGCGCCCACAAAGCATATTCCGGAACTGCATGTTTATTTAAAGTGCCGGTTTTTTTAAAAAACAATCCATCCTTCGCCATTGTATAATAAACTCTTGCACCCGCTAGTATCAGTCCATTATTACATCCAAATGTAGAAATCATAATAAGTACAGCGATTACATATGGACCAACATTTGTTCCCAAAAATTGCTCTGCTGCTACCACGGCTACCCGGTCATTTTTTGCAAACGCTATCCCATCTAAAGGCAAGACATAGAGGTACATCAAATTAGCAGCAACATATATCAGTGTCACTATGAGCGTTCCTAAAAAAAGACTCAAACCAATATTCTTTTTTGGATTTTTTATTTCACCGGCTATAAAAGTTACGTTGTTCCAGGCATCGCTGCTAAAGATAGAACCCGTCATAGCAGCGGCTATTGCCCCCACCAATACCAATCCGGAAATGGCTTCCCAACTTGTAGGCACCTTGCCTGCTCCACCTTCTCCAAGGTCTTGTACCGACGTTAAGCCTGTTTGCCAGTTAGCATCCCAAAAATTATTTTTAGTAAGTAAAAAACCAAGAATGATCAATCCGAAAAGGGCAATAAGTTTGGTGGTGGTAAAGGTGGTTTGAATTATTTTTCCCCCTTTTACTCCTTTAGTATTAGTATAGGTTAGAAAAACAATCATTGCAATTGCCAGAACCTGCGCAGCAGATATTTTTAGAAAACCAAGGTCAACCAATATATTACTTTCTCCTACAGCCGGAATGAGATAAGCCGTAAACCGGCTAAAAGCCACACCCACAGCGGCAATGGTAGCAGTTTGTATTACTGCAAAAGAACTCCAGCCATATAAAAATCCTGCTAACGGATTAAAGGCTTCCCGCAAATAAACATACTGCCCTCCGGCCTTTGGAAACATGCTGCTTAGTTCTCCATAACTAAGAGCGGCAGTGATGGTCATAAAGCCGGTGATCAACCACACCAACACCAGCCAGCCGGCACTGCCTACATGCCTTGTAATGTCGGCACTCACTATAAATATTCCCGAGCCTATCATAGAACCCGCTACAATCATAGTAGCATCAAATAAGCCAAGCGATCGCTTAAAGGCTTTGTCTTCATTAATTAATTCATCTGCAGTTTCTGTGTGGTAAGAAGCGGCCATACTGTTTTGGTATTTGGCGTCAAGATAAGTATTCTATAGCAACCTTGCAGGTAGCAATTACAGAAAATAAAAATCCTGCACAATGGCAGGATCTAAAATAATTTACAAGTTTCCTTTACTTGCGTTTAGCATACTTTTCATTCAACCCTTTTATTACATCACCTGTGATATCATAAGCAGTATCTCTATAATAAAAGAAGCCTGGCTCGTTGGCAAAAATGTAAGAATATCCTTTACCTTGATTGTATTCTTTTAAAAAATCTTCAATCCTTGATTTTACTTCTGTCATTTTCCGCATCTTAAGATCCTGAAACCGCTGATCCATGGCCATCAGGTTGCTTTCAATCTGCTTTTGGGTTTCCTGCAAGTCTTTGGCAGCTGCCTCAGATTGTACCTGCGACATGGAGCTTTGATTTTGGTAACGACTGTATTTATCGCGATACAATTTTTCCATCCTGCTTTTTTCAGATGTGATGGCATCTTCTTCTTTGCCTAATTCCTTTTTCACGTCTTTCAACATATCAAAAGAATTTTCCAGCGAGTCGGTTTCAAAATAAGCTATAGACGAAGTATTTTTTGGTCCTGGAGCTGAATGTGTTGTTACTGGTTTGGTTTTTTCCGTAGTAGAAAAGTGTAGGTAATACAAGATACCAATCAGTATAAGAACCACTACGTTGAAAATAATTGTGCCGCTTTTCATTTGTGCAAAATAAACATCAAAATCGGGTGCGGCTTGCTATTAGAACTGACCTTTAGGAAACGATTAACAGCGGGTACATCATTTGCTTAATAGTAAATAAATTATTAACCAGTTAAAACAAACATTATGGGTATTTTATCATGGATTATTTTGGGACTTGTTGCCGGCGCTATTGCCAAAGCGCTGCACCCAGGAAAAGATCCTCAAGGTTGCATTGTCACAATGATCATTGGAATCATCGGAGCCGTTGTAGGCGGTTGGATCGCTACTATGCTAGGCTGGGGCACAGTGAACGGCTTTAATATTTACAGCATTTTAATAGCTGTCGGTGGAGCAGTATTAGCATTAGCCATATATACAGCAGTTACCAGAAGAAGGTAATTACAGCTACTTATCAGTACAACAAATAGTAATAAGGCCAC
>JBDSBL010000103.1:0-5825 GCA_039921625.1 Chitinophagaceae bacterium | reverse complement strand
CAAAGCAGGTTTCGTGACCTTGCAGGCTGGTCCTCAATATGGAATATTGCTGGATCAAAACAAAACCTTATTGCAAAATGGCAAAGAGGCGTTCGCCAAAGGAGATTTTTCATTGGCAGGTGGTGCGCAGATAAAAATTAGTAAGCTTCGTTTATCAGGTCGCTATGTAGTGGGCTTAAATAATATCAATGACATTGATAGTAAGGACAAATGGAAAAGTCAGGCTATTCAATTAGCCGTTGGTATAGCACTGTAAAAAAAAGTATTAATAAAAAATCCCTTCTCATTAAGAAGGGATTTTTTTTGACCTTCCATTAAATTAGAAATCTTTCGATAGCATTAATATTGGCTTTCTAACGAATACTGGTTTAATTTTGCCTGTTTATAATTATCCAGCGATAACATATCGCGCCTTAAATATTTGAATACGTGAATTTTATTTTGAAGCCTGAAGATGAGATGGATTTTTTGCCGATTATTCCGTTGAATGAAAGTGATAATGACTCCAATGAAAAAATAGAAATACCTGCTGAAATTGCCTTGCTTCCGTTGCGCAATACTGTTTTATTTCCTGGTGTTGTATTGCCCATCACCGTAGGCAGAGATAAAAGCATCAAAGCAGTAAATGATGCCTACAAAGGGGATAAATTAATAGGAGTAATTGCTCAAAAAGATAGCACTATTGAAGACCCTGAGTTTAAAGACCTGGAAACCATCGGAACAGTAGCTAAAATAGTAAAGCAGATTAAAATGCCTGATGGAGGCACTACGGTAATCATACAAGGCAAAAGCAGGTTTCGTATCAATAACCTTGTGTCGGAAGACCCTTATTTTAAGGCAAGTATACAACCCCTGTATGACGATGAAATGCCGACGGATGCTGACTTTGAAGCTTATGTGTCTAATATAAAAGACCTAGCTACAGAGATTATTCAGCTATCGCCCAACATACCTTCCGAGGCGTCAGTTATTCTTCGCAATATTGAAAATCCTTCCTTCTTAATTCATTTTGTATCCAGTAATTTAAATACGGAATTAAAGGAAAAACAAAAGCTTCTTGTCATTGATAATATCCGGGAAAGAGCCGACATTTTGATGCAGCTTTTGCAAAAGGAATTACAATTTGCTGAACTGAAAAATAAGGTAACAAACAAAACTAAAACCGAGCTGGACAAACAGCAAAGAGAATATTTTTTGCAGCAGCAATTAAAAAGCATAAAAGAAGAACTGGGTGGAGATGCTAATGAGCGTGAAGTAAAGGAAATGCAAAAAAAGGCGGAGGGTAAAAAGTGGCCCGATGCAGCTAAAGAAATGTTTCAAAAAGGAATTGAAAAATTAGAGCGGATGCACCCAAGTACGCCTGATTATTCCGTTGTTTACAATCATTTAGACCTTATGCTTGATCTTCCCTGGCAAGATTATACGGAAGACAAATACGACCTGGTAAATGCAAAATCTGTATTGGATATTGACCATTACGGCATGCAAAAAATAAAAGAGCGAATTCTAGAATACCTCGCCGTATTGAAGTTAAAAGGCGACATGAAGAGCCCGATTCTTTGCTTTTATGGTCCTCCGGGAATTGGTAAAACATCTTTGGGCAGGAGCATTGCCAATGCAATCGGTAGAAAATACGTACGCTTAAGTTTGGGTGGTATTCATGACGAAAGTGAGATACGTGGGCATCGTAAAACATATATAGGAGCAATGCCAGGCCGCATTGTACAATCAATCCGGAAAATAAAATCTTCCAACCCGGTAATCATTTTGGATGAGATTGATAAGGTGGGAGCTGACTTCCGTGGCGATCCAAGCAGTGCTTTGCTGGAAGTATTAGATCCGGAGCAGAACCATACTTTCTATGATAATTATTTAGAGCTGGAATATGACTTAAGCAAAGTATTATTTATTGCTACGGCTAATGATTTGCAAAAGATTCAACCCGCGCTGCGCGACCGGTTAGAAATTATAGAATTGAATGGCTATGCGGTAGAAGAGAAAATTGAAATTGCAAAGCAGCATTTAATTCCAAAACAAAAAGAAGCACATGGATTAAATGCTACCAATTTTAAGATTGGAGATAAGGTTTTGGAGAAAGTAATTCAAGATTATACAAGGGAAAGTGGGGTGCGGGAGTTGGACCGTTTGCTGGCCGCTATCATGCGAAACCAGGCAAAAGACCTGGCCATGAAAGGAAAGATAAAAGGAAACCTTTCCATCATTGATATTGAAAAAATATTGGGTCGTTCTAAATACTCCAATGAATTGTACAAAGCAGCAAATATGGCCGGAGTGGCCGTAGGCCTTGCTTACACCTACGTGGGTGGAGATATTTTATTTATTGAAACTATATTAAGCGAAGGAAAAGGTGAGCTGCGCCTTACCGGAAATTTGGGTAATGTGATGAAGGAAAGCGCTACTACCGCTTTATCTTACCTACAAGCTAATTGCAAAAAATATGGAATTGATCCAAAATCTTTTGAACACAAAACAATACACGTGCATGTGCCGGAAGGTGCTGTTCCAAAAGATGGTCCGAGCGCTGGAGTAACTATGTTGACTGCACTGGCATCGGCTTTCACCGGTAGAAAAGTAAAATCCTTTTTAGGAATGACCGGAGAAATCACCTTGCGTGGTCAGGTGCTTCCTGTAGGAGGAATAAAAGAAAAAGTATTGGCGGCGAAGAGGGCAGGTTTGAAAGATTTGATTCTTTGTTGGCAAAATGAAAAAGACGTTTTGGAAATTAATCCAACGTATATAGATGGAGTAAAATTTCATTATGTAAGAACTATGAACCAGGTTCTAGACCTTGCACTGGTGGATTAAATTTTAATAGAAATTTGTTTTCATTTCCAAAACTTCCTCATTTTCGCAATGGATTTGCGGCATTTATTAATCATACTTTTATTTTTTACCTACTTGTCTGCTCATGCACAAACATTGGGTGGAAGCACAAACTATAATTTCTTACGGGCCTCTACTTCGCCTATTACTACTGCATCCGGTGGCACCAATGTTACTTATTTAGGAAACGATGCAGGGCCTGCATTTACCAATCCTGCTTTGCTATCATCAAACATGGACAAAGAGTTAAATGCAAGTTTTACTAACCTCAGGGGAGGTATAAAAATCGCCAATTTATTAGGAGTTTATCAAAGCAAAAAAACGGCTACTACGTTTGGGTTAGGGCTAGTATATATTAACTATGGGGAGATGCAAGCTACCGATGCAGGAGGTAATAATTATGGTACGTTTAAGGCTGTCGATTACGCTATCCAGGCTTCAGCTTCCCGACAGTATTTACAAAAATGGAAATACGGAATGGCAGCCAAGTGGATCCACTCAGGTTATGGGCAATATTCTTCCAATGCAGTAGCGGTAGATGTTGCTGTATTATATCATGATTCGGCACAACAAGTAAATATTTCGGTGGTAGCTAAAAACATGGGTGTCGCTATTACTTCATTTGGTGGTAAGGGGGAAGAACTACCCTTTGATTTAGTGGTTGGCGTTTCCAAAAAATTATCCAAAGCTCCTTTTGGTTTCTCAGTTGCAGCAAATCAAATTCATCAATTCAATTTATTATATGATGATACACTTTTCAATGCGACCAATAATTTTAATAATAAGGTTTCAACAATAAATAAAATCTTCAATCACTTTGTGATAGCGGGCCACTTTTATATTGGTGAACATATTGAAGCTATTGCAGGTTTTAATCATTTGCGACGATCAGAGTTAAGTCTTGGTACCGGAGCGGGGCTTTTAGGATTTTCCGGAGGAGTAACCACAAAATTTAAAAACCTGCATATAAGTGTTGCACATACAGCTTATCAAAAAGGAATTAGTTATAATCAATTTGGGCTTGCATTTTACTTAGATGGTCTCGTAGGTTTAGGTCACTAAATTTTTTTACTTTATTCACCGAACATAGCGCAAGCAACGTCCTGCTATTTACTACAGGGATGATACATTAAAAATAGCTTAAGTTGGTTTGAGGTGTCAACGTTAACAAGGTTTGGTACATCAGTTGAATCGTTTGCTCAATATCATTTTTATGCAACATTTCAACAGTAGTATGCATATAGCGTAATGGAATAGAAATCAATACCGACGGGCAACCATCATTGGCATAAGCGAAAGAATCTGTATCCGTACCAGTGCTGCGGGAAACGGTTTTTAACTGTACCGGAATGGCCTCTCTTTCAGCCACATCCTGTACCACTCTTAAAAGTTTGTTGTGTACCGCCGGGCCAAATGATAGCGAAGGACCTTTACCGCAAGTTGTTTCACCTTCAATTATTTTGTTGATCATTGGTGTAGATGTATCATGCGTAACATCAGTTATGATAGCAACATTCGGTTTAATTCTTCTCGCAATCATCTCCGCACCGCGCAGGCCAATTTCTTCTTGTACTGCATTTACTATATATAAACTAAAAGGCAATTTCTTTTTATTTTCTTTCAGCAATCTACCCACCTCCGCAATCATAAAACCTCCTATCCGGTTATCGAAAGCACGACCTATAAAGTAATCATTTGCCAGTTCTTCAAAACCATCTACATAGGTCACTACATTGCCAACGGATATGCCCATATCCTCCAGATCCTTTTTGCTGCGTGCACCACAATCAAGGAAAAGATTTTCCACTTTGGGTACTTGTTCTTTTTCAGTTCCACCTATTCTGGTATGAATAGCCGGCCAGCCAAAAACAGCTTTTACCGGACCATTTTTTCCATGTATCCATACGCGTTGACTTGGAGCTATTTGATGATCCACGCCTCCGTTTCTTTTTAAATAAATCAATCCTTCGGCCGTGATGTAATTGACAAACCAACTAATTTCATCAGCGTGAGCTTCTATCACTACTTTAAAATTTTGACCTGGATTAATAACGCCCACTGCGGTACCATAAGGGTCTGTAAACGTTTCATCTACATAAGGTAAAAGGTAATCCATCCAAAGTCGCTGTCCTGAGGTTTCAAAACCAACAGGCGAGGGATTGTTTATATAATTTTTTAAAAATTGAAGAGCGGTTTGAGAAAGTATAGAAGCTTTATTTTTTACCTTAATTGGTTTCGCTGCTTTCGCCATAGGTGTCTTGTTCTTTTATAAATGCAAAAACTGAAAGATAAGAAGCAATGGCAAAGAAAGTGCCATTAGGCCATCTAATACAAAGTAATAAATATAATCAGAGGTTGTATTTCTAAAATAGCTGCTGTAAGCAGCAACCACAATTCCAGGAATGGTAAGTGCTAAAACAATAATGATTGGAAAATAAAAACAAAGCCAAATGCTGGTTGCAAAAAACAAAACCATTACCCCCCAAAACAAACGCATATTGCCTTTTTCATCCAATAAGGTGATGAGGCTTCTAATACCTTCTTTTTTATCGTTTTCCCGATCCCGAAGATCAAAAATGATGCAAATGGCATAAAGTAATAAAAAGCGATTAACTGAAAAAAGATACATATCATTTTTCCACAATAATCCGCTAATCAATAAGGGAAGCATGACGGTTATATGAGTCCAAGCAAGAGATAGAAAAATGGTTTTTCCTAAAGCTATTTTTCGCAATTGTATAAAAGGGAAAAAATTCATTTTGGGAGCGGTGTACAAAAAAGTAAGCAGGGCAGAAGCACACAGCCAAAACCAGTGGTGGCGCAGCATAAAGAAAAAATAACCGGAAGCAATAAAGGCAGCTACAAAAATAAAAAAATGGAGCGGCTTGTTGCGTAAATTCCATTTTGTTTTGGGAGAAGTGTTGTTGTTAACGATGGGTGGGGTAAGAAACCAGTGGAAATTATAACTGCACATAGTGCCT
>JBDSBL010000102.1:0-9107 GCA_039921625.1 Chitinophagaceae bacterium | reverse complement strand
AGCTTCGTACGAAAAATAGTAGTAAACGGAGATGTGGATTTAGGAACCATTGTATTGGCTAAATCTGCAAAGGAACTAACAGGCGTTACCGTTACGGGTACGCCGCCGCCTGCCGTGCAAAAGGGCGATACGGTGCAGTTTAGCGCCAGCCAGTTTAAAGTAAATCCGGATGCTACGTCAGAAGATCTGGCTAAGAAAATTCCGGGCATCACCATAGAAAATGGACAGGTAAAAGCAAATGGAGAAAATGTAAAAAGAGTAACGGTAGACGGCCGCGAATTGTTTGGCGATGATGCCACAGCCGCGTTGAGAAACCTTCCGGCAGAAATTGTAGATAAGATTCAGGTGTTTGACCGACTAAGCGATCAGGCACAACTTACCGGCTTTAATGATGGCAACACATCTAAAGAAATCAATATTGTAACAAAGGCTAATATGCGCAATGGCCAGTATGGTCGGGTGTTTGCCGGCTACGGCACGGACAACCGGTACCTGGCTGGTGGCAATACAACCTTATTAAATAAAAACCGCCGCATTTCCCTTGTTGGCAATTTCAACAATGTAAATCAGCAAAACTTTTCTGCGCAAGACCTGCTGGGTGTGACTTCTTCTGGTGGTGGTGGCCGGGGCAACTTTGGTGGCGGTGGCCGCGGTGGTGGTGGTCCGCAAGGTGGTGGCCGTGGCAACTTTGGCGGGGGCGGTAGCAATTTTTTAACCGGTCAGCAAAATGGTATCAACCAAACCAATGCCTTAGGTATCAATTATTCTGATCAGTGGGGAACCAAAGTGAAGCTATCGGGCAGCTACTTTTTTAACAACACAAAAAACGAAACAGACCAGCAAACAAACACTCAATATTTTTTAAAGAACATACCGAGCTACAATCAAAGTACCGTGTCCACAAGTAGCAATACCAACCATCGGGTGAATATGCGGTTGGAGTATAAATTAGATTCTTTTAACCAGATAATCTTTTCTCCAAACCTTAGTTTTCAAACCAACAACTCCAATGGAGAAACTACCACGTCCAGCTATTTTAGCCCAACGCAAAAAGTAAGCGACATTGTAAACAAAACAAAAAATGACCGCAACGGAAACAACCTTAGCAGCAACTTGTTGTACAGCCATTCCTTTCGCAAAAGAGGCAGGTCTTTTTCTGTTAATTTAAATTCATCTTACAACCAACGCAATGGAGATGCTTATGTGGACCTGCTTACTACAAAGTATAATAATGGTGTGCCAAAAGATACCGCAGAACGCCGCTACACAGATCAATACAATAATGGCCTGCAATTAAATACCAACTTTTCATACACGGAGCCACTAAGTCAAAATGCCCAATTGCAGTTTACCTACAACCCGTCTTACTCTAAAAGCAAATCAGATCAGGAAGCATTTAATTATGACAACAACCGAAAAGAATACTCTTTATTTAATGACAGCTTATCCAATAAATTCAACAACATAACTAAAGCCCAAAATGGAGGAGTATCCTACCGGTACGGCAATAAGAATAACAATGCAAATTTTGGAGTAAACTACCAGCAAACCACTTTAAACAGTGACCAGGTTTATCCAAGAGCATTAACGGTAGATAAAACATTTAGAAACGTATTGCCGAATGCCAATGTGCGGCTTAAACTTTCTACCAGAAGCAACCTGCGTTTCAACTACCGCACTAATACCAACCAGCCTTCTGTATCGCAATTGCAAAATGTGTATGACATTTCTAACCGGCCCTTCATCTCAATTGGTAACCCGGATTTGAGACAACAATTCACGCATACCGTAAGTACGAACTACACTTTTACCAATACGAAAAAAGGGATTTTATTTGTAGGTAATGTGTATGCTCAAAAGGCTTCTAATTACATCAGCAATGCCACTTTTGTTGCGCTTCGCGGCGATTCTGCCATCGGGCAGGGACAAACACTTTACCGTGGAGAACAATTAAGCAAGCCGGTGAATATGAATGGGTATATGAGCCTTCGGTCCTTCCTTACATTTGCCGTGCCGCTTAAGTTTATTAAAACAAACTTCAACCTGAATGGCGGAGTTACCTTCAGCCAATTACCCGGCATTGTCAATAATTTAGAGAACCAATCTAAGAACTATACCTATTCTCTTGGTACTGTGTTTGCTTCCAACGTGAGCCAGTACGTTGACTTTACGGTGTCGTACTCAGCCAACTTCAATACAGTAAAAAATGAAATTGATGCATCGCTTAACAATGATTACTTCAGCCATAATGCAAGTCTGCAACTTAACCTCCTTTCAAAAACGGGATGGTTTTTTCAAAATGATCTAAACAATCAATTATACAAAGGCCTGACTGCGGGCTTTAATCAAAGTTATTTTCTATGGAATATGAGTGCCGGCAAAAAAATATTTAAAAGTCAAAAAGGAGAGATCAAAGGAAGTGTGTTTGACCTGTTGGGCCAAAACAGAAGCATAACCAGAAACGTAACAGAAAGCTATATTCAGGATGTGCAGAACAAAGTATTGCGCCAGTATTTTATGCTCACATTTACGTACAAGCTTAGCTCTTTTGGCAAAGGCATTAATACCAAACAAAATACACGAAGCGAAGGAGAGCAAAACAACAGAAAAGAGGGTGGTGGCATGAATTCACATTTCTAAGCTATTTCTCCCAACACCTTATCCAGCCTCGTTTTTACGGTTTCATAATCAGTATATCCTTGTGCTATTAAAAAAAATTTAGAATCACTCACTTGCAGCAGTAAGGTAGGAAAGCCTGTTACCTTTAATTGCTTCACCAAAGCAAACTCGTAATAGGCTTTTTCTTTGTATTCATCGCTGGCAAGTTTGGTATAAAATTCCTCTTCCGGTATTCCATATTTTATGATCAGGTGGCGGTAAGCTTCTTTGTCGGTGAGGTCTCGCCCTTCAAAGTTTAATGCATACTGAAGTTCGGAGGCAATAGCCACGGCATCATCCGGAAGATATTCTTTGAAAATGCAAAGTGCAATGGCGGGTGTAGTGCTTTGGGGATACCAATCGCTCTGCTCCGGGTTTTTAATATGCCACAAAAAATCCTCTCCAAATTGGACACCGCTTAGCTTTTCTACATTAGGGTGGGCTTCATTGATAAAGCCTGCCATCGTGCTGATGTGTTGTGGGTTTTCGTCAAAGATCATTCCGCCGGACAGCACATCAAATGCCAGCCGATCTTTATAAGCTGCTTCTATTTTTTTAACTACGTGGCTAAAGCCATAGCACCATCCGCAGTAGGCATCGTAGCAATAATATATAGTTGGCGTCATTTCTTTTTCTCTTTATTCTATTCACAAAAATAGAAACCATTTAAATAATGAGGTCCGTTTATTACCGGTTACCTTTTATATTGCTTTTGTATTGTTTTTAATTATGTTCTCCATTTTAGAAGTTTCAAAATTCACTGGGTTGTTGGCAACCGCTGTATTATCCGCCAACCTGCTGCTAGGCATTCTGATAGCCACGCGGTACAAGAAAACGGCTTGGTGGCACCGCCTGCCGCTCTTTGTAAAAAAGATTGGGCTTTTCACGCTGCACAATATCACGGCCTATGTTGGTTTGGCGCTAGCTGTATTGCATCCCGTTCTTTTGCTGTTTGAAGAAGGTCACCGGTATAGCATCATTACTATTTTTTTTCCAATAAACGCTCCTGCGCAACCATGGATCAATGCATTGGGTACAGCAGCACTTTTCTTATTATTAGTGGTAGTCATTACCTCCATTAAAAAAGTAAGAAAGAGCATTACCTTTCGCAGGTGGAAAGTGGTTCATTTGGCTGCTTATGCGGCGGCAGTCCTTTTCTTAATACATGGTTTATTGATCAACACTGAATTGAAAGACCAAGCCGTTGACTTGTTTGATGCGGAGCGAATGGTTAGTTTTTTTTCCTTTATTTTCTTATTGGTAGCCGCAGTTTTTCGCATTATTTTTTATCAAAAAGAAAAACGAAAAAGGTCGGTTGCCATTATAAAAAGCAACACCTAATTGCCTGCCCCTATCCGGCATCTCACCTAATATTTGTAAAGTATTAATGTGCTTCCAGCCAGTTGAATCCAGAACCAATTTCTGCCACTATTGGAATGCCATTGGGCAACGTCATGGCTTGTTGCATGCATTCAATGATCACAGGTTTTACGGCTTCCTCTTCTTCTTTGGGTACATCAAATACCAGTTCATCATGCACCTGCAATACCATTTTCGATTGGAACTTTTTTTCTTTAAATGCTTTGTGAATTTTTACCATGGCCAGCTTGATCATGTCTGCGGCTGTGCCTTGAATAGGAGAGTTGATGGCGTTTCGTTCTGCTAATCCCCGCACGGTAAAGTTGGCGGAGTTGATATCTCTTAACCAACGTTTGCGTCCAATTATCGTTTGCACAAAACCATGCTCCCGGCAAAAATTAATTGTTTCATCCATAAAACGGCTTAGGCCGGCAAACTCTATTTTATAATTGTCAATGATCTCTTTTGCTTCCGCACGACTGATCTTTAGATTTTCCGCAAGGCCGAAAGAGCTTTGGCCGTACACTATTCCGAAGTTTACACTCTTTGCTTTGCGGCGCTGATCTTTAGTCACTTCATCTTCCGGTACCTTATACACTTTTGCAGCAGTGGCTGTATGAATATCTTTGTTTTGCAAAAAGGCTTCGCACATGGCAGGATCATTACTCATAGCGGCTACAATGCGCAATTCTATCTGTGAATAATCAGCACTTACCAGCACATGATTTTCATCTCGGGGCACAAAAGCTTTGCGTATTTCCCTGCCTCTGTCTGTGCGGATAGGGATATTCTGCAAGTTGGGATTATTGCTCGAAAGCCGCCCGGTGACAGCAATTGCTTGTGCAAACGTAGTGTGTACTCTTCCTGTTTTTTTATTGATCAACAAAGGCAGGGCATCTACATAGGTTGACTTTAATTTGGTGTATTCGCGGTAAGCCAAAATGTCGTCGGCTACCGGATGTTCTTTGGCAAGTTTGCTGAGTACATCTTCCCCGGTAGCATATTGACCCGTCTTTGTTTTTTTTGCTTTTGGATCAAGCCCTAATTTTTCAAAAAGCACTTCTCCCAATTGCTTTGGTGAGCCGAGGTTAAAACGGACACCGGCTGCTTCGTACACGGCTTCTTCGTGCCTGCGGGCTTCTTCTTCCAATAGCTTTGAATAATCTCCTAAAAATTGCATGTCCACTTTCACTCCTTCAAACTCCATATCTTTTAATACCGGAGCCAATGGAGCTTCCACTTCATCAAATACACGACGTACATCATACTTTGTTAGCAAAGGTTCAAATACACTTTTAAATTGGAGCGTTACATCAGCATCTTCTACTGCATATTCTTTTGCTTTTTCTATTGGCACCTCCCGCATGGTACCTTGTCCTTTTCCTTTTTTGCCAATGAGTTCTTCTATATGTATGGGTTCGTAACCTAAAAATTTTGCACTCAGCCAATCCATATTTCTTTTGCCTTCCGGCTCTATTAAATAATGCGCCAGCATCGTGTCAAACACAGTGCCTGCCAGCTCCATACCATACCATTTCAATATCAGCATATCGTACTTAATGTTGTGGCCAATCCACACTTTACTTTCATCATCAAATAGGGTTTGAAAATGAGCTAATATGCCTAAGGCTTCTTCTTTATTATGGGGTATGGGCACATACCAACCTAGCCCCGGGGTAATGCAAAAACTCAATCCGACCAGCAAGGCATTGTTGGCATCGATACTGGTTGTTTCCGTATCAAACGATATTTCTTTAGGGTCTTTTAATGCCCGGACTAAAGCCGCTATTTCCGCAGGGCTTTCTACTACTTCATATTCGTGTGGTGTGTTGTGAATGTTTTTAGCGGGTTGTATCATTTGCGCTCCGGAGGCTGGTTCAGAAATGGGAGCAGTTTCTACATTACCAAAAAGATCTGTTTGCACTCCGGCAGATGTTTTTCTGGCCCCGGGAGCGTCTCCAAACTCTTCTCCTAAAATGCGACGGCCAATAGTTTTAAACTCCAGTTCATTAAAGATTTCAATCAGCCCTTCTTTGTTCCATTCCTTTAACCGAAAATCTTCTTCGTGAAAAGAAACAGGTACCGAGGTAACGATAGTTGCCAGGCGCTTTGACATAATAGCGGCTTCTTTTCCAGCTCTTACTTTTTCCCCCAAGGCTCCTTTTATATTTTCCGCATTATCCAAAATATTTTCCATTGATCCATACTCAGTCAATAGTTTGCAAGCGGTTTTTTGTCCTACTCCACTAATGCCTGGAATGTTATCCACCGCATCACCCATCAATCCTAAAATATCCCGCACCTGATCTACATTGTTGATACCCCATTTCTCGCACACTTCTTTCGGTCCCATTATTTCTACATCGCCTCCCTGGTATCCTGGTTTGTAGATTTTTATGTGTTCACTTACCAACTGGCCATAATCTTTATCCGGCGTTACCATATACACTTCATACCCTAAGGCTTCTGCCTGCTTGCATAAAGTGCCGATCACATCATCAGCTTCAAAGCCGGCACTGTCAAGCATTGGAATATTAAGTCCTGCTAAAATGCGGCGTATATCCGGCAAGGATGCAGAGATATCTTCAGGAGCTTCCTGCCGGTTTGCTTTGTACTCGGCAAAGTCTGCTGTTCTACCTACCGGTTCGCCGCCTTCAAAACAAACGGCCATGTGGGTAGGCTTTTGATTGTTGATCAAATCAATGACGGTATTGGTAAAGCCGAATTGCGCGTTTGTATTTTTTCCTTTTGTTGTTACCCTTGGGTTGCGGATAAGGGCATAATAAGCCCGGAAGATGAGTGCCATTGCATCTAATAAAAACAACTTTTTCTCCATGCGGTGAAGTTACTTATTAGTAGGGCTGCAACCATTTTCTATAAAGCAAAAACCCCGCAAATAGCGGGGTCTTATGCTTTTTCAATCTTACTTGTTCACATAAAACTGATTTGTTATGGTGCTTTTGGTGCCACCATCACCGCCGGTGCGGAAAGTATTTTATGATTTTCAGTTGCTGCTTTTTCTACCAGTGAAGCAGTATAAGCTGACGAATGTTTCTCTGCAAAAGTTTCTGATGAATTATTGTCTTTGTGAATAAAGTTTAAATACAGAGCAAAGAACAATAGATTGAACGCAAAGAAATTAAGGAGTTGATGGGTACGCTTTTTCATAATTTGGATTTAGGATGATAGACAACGCTAATGTAATAGGCCCCTCCAAAGTATGCAAATGCTTTCCTACCCTTTTTTTAAAAGTTGCGGAACATTCCTTTTTATAAATCGTATAAGTACGAAAAGGCGGTAGCGGAACATAAATACTTTTGTTGTAAATAAGAGTTCTGATACAGCCTCTTTTTATTTCATGCTTTCCAGCTTTTTTTGGAGCGAAAACATTTCATCGCGCAGTCGGGCTGCTTCCATAAAGTCCATGTCCTTGGCTGCTTTCTCCATTTCTTTTTTTGTTCTCGCAATTCTTTTTTCTACCTGCGGAATGGTGGTGTAGCCGGCCTCATCTTCTGCTGCTAATGTTCCTATTTCTTCCACTGCGTAGGGAGAATCCGGATCGTACCCTTTTATATCCAGCACGGATGTTTGGGCCATAATGGACTCTTTCGATTTGCCTACTGTAGTTGGAGTAATATGATGCGCTATATTAAAAGCTACCTGTTTTTCTCTTCGCCGGTTGGTTTCATCTATCGTACGCTCCATGCTTTCCGTCATTTTATCAGCATAAAAAATAACCAGGCCTTCCACGTTTCTTGCTGCACGTCCGGCCGTTTGGGTTAAGCTTCTTTCGTTGCGCAAAAAGCCTTCTTTGTCTGCGTCCAAAATGGCTACTAAAGAAACTTCCGGCAGGTCCAGGCCTTCTCGTAATAAGTTGACACCTACCAGCACATCTATTACTCCAAGGCGCAGGTCGCGGAGTATTTCTATACGGTCCAGCGTATGTACTTCACTGTGTATGTATTTCGATTTTATATCAATGCGCTTCAGGTATTTATCCATTTCTTCTGCCATACGTTTGGTAAGTGTAGTTACCAGCACCCGGTCACCTTTTTTCACCCGTTTATCAATTTCATCCAGCAGGTCATCAATCTGATTCACACTTGGCCGCACTTCAATAGGCGGCTCCAATAATCCTGTAGGCCGCACTACCTGCTCCACTACAGAACCTCCGGTTTTATCCAACTCATAATCTCCGGGAGTAGCACTTACATACACTACCTGGTTAATTAAGTTTTCAAATTCATGAAAGTTTAGCGGCCTGTTGTCTAATGCAGATGGCAGGCGAAACCCATAATCTACCAAGGTTAATTTTCTACTTCGGTCACCGCCATACATACCACTTACCTGAGGAATGGTTTGGTGGCTTTCATCTATCATGCAGATAAAATCTTTGGGAAAATAATCCAGCAAACAAAACGGTCGCGTACCGGGTCTTCTTCTATCAAAAAAACGGGAATAGTTTTCTATGCCATTACAAAAACCAAGTTCGCGTATCATTTCCAAATCGTACTCCACACGTTCTTTCAATCGCTGCGCTTCTATAAATTTTCCAACGCTTTTAAAGTATTCTACCTGCGCCCCCATTTCGTCCTGTATCTCGTACATTACGCTTTGCATAATGTCTTTTGGCGCCACATATAAATTGGCCGGGAAGATGGCTGCGTTGTCCAATTTGCCAATTCGTTTTCCATTGGCTACTTCAATGCTTTCAATTTCTTCTATTTCATCTCCAAAAAACGTAACCCGGTAACCCACATCTAAATAAGGCAGATTAATGTCCACGGTATCGCCTTTTACCCGAAAGGTGCCGCGGGTAAATTCAATAGTAGTCCGGTTGTATAAAGAGCTAACCAGGTTGTGTAAAAATGCCTGTCGCGATAGTTGATCTCCTTTGGCAATACGGATAATACCGCTTTCGTAATCGGTAGGGTTTCCCATACCATAAATGCAGCTAACAGATGCAACGACAATTATATCTCTTCTTCCAGATAATAAACTGGTAGTAGCTCTCAGGCGAAGCTTGTCCAATTCTTCATTGATGTTCAGGTCTTTTTCTATATACGTATCAGACGTGGGCATATAAGCCT
>JBDSBL010000101.1:0-9939 GCA_039921625.1 Chitinophagaceae bacterium | reverse complement strand
TTGGTAACACGACAGATAAATTAAAAGCCCTGCTCGACCAGTTCCGTTTTGGTAAATACGCCTACATTACCAACAGTTTTTCTATGGAAGGAAAGTTCATCTCTGCATACATATCCAAGGAAGGTGGCAATATAAAAATTGCAGATGATGTGACGGTGCAAAGCAGGAACCGAAATGGTAATTTTGAATCCATTAAATCTTTTGAAGAAACCCTAATCAATGGCACTTGCCTTATAGGAGGCAATTATTACATAGTAACACCACATGGCGATTCCATTGACATGCTGGATGAAAATACAAAGCTGGTAAAAAGTATAAGTCTTCTTCCCGAAGCGGGATTGAATCTGCAGGGAGAGGATGCCTACAATAAATACTCAATGATAGGTGCAGAAAAGTTGTTGATGGCCGGGTATAATAACACCGCACAAAATGCAAATCAAATCGCTTCCTTTTTATTTTTTGATAGAAGCGTAGCCCTGTTATCCAATGACCAACATTTCCTTATTTTCCAGGGAGATAATAAAGCGTACTTACATGACCTTGGTACCAATAATTTTTACCGGTTCAACCCTTCGGATACAGGAGGATTTTTTCCACTGGAAAATAAAAATTATTCTGCCAGTTTGCGTTCCGGGAAAGAACATTCCTTTTCTAATTTAAGCAACGCACCTTCCAAAGAAGAAAAAACAAATGAAGTGGTGGCCATGGCTATTACCAATGATTTTTCCAGGGCCGTATTTGCAGTAGATGATTCGGTAAAAATCTGGGATATGCCCAACTTAAAAAATGGAAAAATAACAGGCAACTATACCAAAAACTCCGTGAAATTAATTGGGCATGAAGGCCGGGTAAACACCATATCTATCTCACCAAATGATTCATTTATTTTGACCGGTGGCCAGGATAATGTTGCCATCTTATGGAACTTTAACGGCGAACAAATCGCCTTGCTAAAAGGACATAAAAGCCAAATAATTTATACTTCTTTTTCGTCTGATGGTCAAGAAATGATCACTGCTGATGACATAGGTCATTTGCTCGTTTGGAAACTGGGAAAAGAAGTTGCTCCCGAAGAGCTGGTTAAATTCAGCCCGTTTGATTATCATGCGCTTGGCCTTACAGAAAAAAAGTACAGTGCACAAAAACTTTATGACACCACCGGCTTTCAGCCTCTACTATCAGCGGTTTTGCACTACACGGCTTCCTTACCATATACTAATATTTACCCGGGTGATGTGAACTATAGTAACAACCTGCACCAATCATTGAATGAAGTGGAGGATATGTTTGAGGCACTATTTAGAAAAGATTCTTTTCAAAAATTGAATCCCGGATTCATAAAGGATCTATATTTTAAGTACACTAATTTATTGTACAATACTCCGGCTCTAATTGGCAAGGACAAAGTCATTGATGCAGAAGCTACCGAACGATTATCCCGATTTTATGATCTCCGCATAAATAATTATTTAAGTGGAAAAGAAAATATTGGTTATGATTATTTTATTGGAGAATTAGAGGTGGCCGCACAATACTTTGTTGGAAATTCTAATTATAAAGAAGCTAATGTTTTCTTTACTAAAATAATTTCCTGGTTGGAAACATTGGAGCAGCGTAATGGCAAAAACCTTACGTATGATACAGACAAAGCAAAAACATATACGTCCATTTCTTATTACGATCTATTGCAAGGAAAATATGATGAAGCGATAAAAGCATCCAACCAATCTTTAGCGGCAGACTCTACCTATACATTAGTTTATTCCAATCTGGCACTCGGCCATTTACTGTTAAAACAATACAGCGCTGCGGAAGTTATTTACCGCACCTATAAACAAGAATTGTATTACTCTTTCTTACAAGATTTTGATGACCTCCAAAAGGCAGGAATTATTGCTAAAAAAGATACTGATTTGAATATTGAAGTAGCGAAAATTAAAAAAATGCTGAATGAATAATGCGGAGATAATGTATTAGTAGACCGGTAAATTTAAATGGAAGAACCTGCATCGGGCACATCAGAAATAAAACCAAGATAAGTGCTACACTTTGGGCAAAAAAACTCCAGCTCTGATATGGCAGCATGAAAGAAATAATTTTTTTGTGCCTGCGCTAATTTCCCTTTCCAGCCACAACACTTGCATATGGTTGGTGATTGAAAATTAGAAGCACCCAATGCAGGCTGTGCGTTTTGCTGTGCTTCATTTATCTGCTTACTTATGGCATCTGCTACAGGATCTTTCATGTTCAAAAAAGTTAGTCTCGTTAAATAATTCAGAACTATAGCTGCCATAGGATTGTGTTGGATATTTAAAAGGGGATATTTAGAAACTCGTTACTGTTATAGCAAATGTATTGCGCAGCGCCCTAGCAAACAATTGGGCAAATGCTTCATTTTCATCATACTATAAATACGCATCTTCTCGTAAAAGAGCTTAAAAGAGGGAGTATAAACACGCAACGTAAATAAGAGGATGTATTTAAAATGTAGCTTAACTGCACCACCATTTTAATAAAACAACTGAATTTATTTTCCTTAAAAAAGAATGATAAAATTGGTGCATTTTACTTTTGTGAATCACTACCTATTTCAAATTCTTGTAAAATCAATCAAGTAATACTGTCCTAAAATAATAGCAATTAGAAAAATTATTTTACAACAACTTATTTTGAAAATCTTTTTTTTTCAACTCAATGATTAGTGGTTGCAGCTTGCATAGCAGCAATGAGAGAATCTAATTTCCGGTTGTTGCCCAATCGCTTATTGATGCGCCGCAATGTAGTGTCTGACATAAACCAGTTCATAGCATACGATGGGTCTTTTTCAAACCGTTTATTCAGCGGATTCACTTTCCATTCAAGGGGATCATCGTATAGCGAAATTTGGGTATAATCAGCCTTATTAGATCCATAATTGCTGACGTCTTTTATAAAGTTTACCAGCCGTCCATCGTTCACAGTGGTTTGCATATCATAAGCCCCAACAATAGCCAGTAAGGGAGCCATAAGGTCATTTTTTATGGGAGGTACCGTTTGCAAATGGGCAGAACCCTGGTCCACCGGGCTGTTTACAATATGCAATATTTTAAAGTGCATCTTGGATATAGACCGGTACAAGGTACTACCAGAGCCATTTTCTACACTGTCCTGTTTCCCTATATTGATAATGCCTCTTATAGTTTCCTGCACCACACCGGCACCGGAGTTATCAAAGTATCCTCCATCTACAAAATATTGATTTCGTATTCTACCAGCAGGACTTAAGTACGGAAAACGGGCACCTAAAATAGAGCCGGAAGTAATACTGATATCTTCATCACTTGCCAACAACCGCAGTACATCTACTCTATTGTTGAATAGAGTTGAGTCAGGATAAAGGTTGGTGACCAAGCCAGGATTACCATCCTGCATGCGGGTAGTATTTACAAAAAGCAAGGGCAAAAAAGTTTTGCCATTTTTGATTGCTGGAAATTGAGATAGTGAATCATAAAAAGGCAGTTGATATAAGGTAGTATCGTAAGCCACCGATGATTGCTCAAACGATTTTTCTAATGCAGCCGCACGGTCATCGGCGCCACTGAAATGAAAAATATAATTGAAAAAATCCGGTCCCAGCATATGCGCAAAAGTGAAGGTGAAATAATCCTGTTTTAAATAATCTCTTGCAGAAAGGCTGTAGATGGGCTTTTGATGTACTTCTTTATCGCGCAAGAGCGAAAAAAATGCGGCTACTCCTACTCCACCACCAGAGGTACCCGATAAACAAAACACATGATCTGAAAAACGATTTACAGGTTGGTGCACCAGCGATGCGTCTTCCATTTTTCCTAACACACCGGCCGTCCAGTACCCCGACCGGGAAGCGCCTCCATTAGCCATTACAAAATAAACCGGATAGCCATCCGCGGTAGTGTCGGCCAATATGTTTCTATCGGCAAGCCAGGTAGTAACATAGGTTTTTAATGAAGGCCGGTTCGCATAGTCATTCGCACCATTTTGCAATATGATGGTACGTACATAATGTGTTTCTCCCATACCCAAAACCAAAGCAAAAATGAATAGAAGAAAATGAAAATTAATTGAGAAGCGCACGGAAAAAGCAGTGACGATATTACCAAATGCAAGGAGCACACCAAAGGCTAAAATGATAAATGGAAATGGGCCAATGCCGCGGGCAAAAAATAACCAGTTTATGGCTAATAAATAAAGCACTACACTTACTAAGCCCAGGATGAGATACCATTTAAAATAACCACTTTCTTTCAAGGGCACACAGAAATATTCCATCACCTTATAAAAGATTTTGTCAGGTGCTTTTACTTTATATCCCGCTTCTTTTGCCGCCTTTATTTTGGCTCCTTTTTCTTCCACATCAATGCGCCGAAGATGGATGTACACCGTAAAAACAGAATGGATTAAAAGCAATAAAAAAAATAAGGCGAGTATAGATATTTGTTTAAATAAACTAACAACGATTATGAGTACAATGGATATACTAAGCAAGATCCAAAATAGCTTTCTGAAAAAAGGTTTTACGGCAAGAGTACCTTGTATCCATTGGTTTAAAAAGTAAAGCGCCACCATGGCTACAAAAAATAAAATCCACGCCATGGTGGAACTGATGGGCGACGTGAGTATAGGAGATTGCAATACCGCCAATTCAAGAATTAGAAAGCACGCATTGCCAATGAGGCGGGGAAATACGTCGAGGAAGCGATCTGTTATTTCAAAGTAAGTATTGCGAGATTGAAAAGAAGCCTCCGCTGCCGGCCGATCCATAGCACTCACCTGCTGTACCCTATCCAATTCTTTTGATCTTTTGATGTAGGCAATGATGCGCGACGAATACCAACTTACATAAACCCAAAAACCAATAGCAAGGAAAAAAACAATTCGGGTATAATTTAATTTTAGAAAAATAGTTCGCGATTGGTTTTCAGTGAAGGCAACAATAATATCTTTTCCTTGCCCAAGCATCCAAAAGAAAAACACCGTGAGCAATAAAAAGAAAATGCCTGGAAAAAAGAGCCAGATCGACTTTAATAACCGGGATAAAAAGCGAAGATAAACGCCCGCAGGTGCCGCCATAATTTGGAAAATAAAAATGAGTTATAAAATGTTGGATACACTCGCACTTTTCTATTCTATGTGCGGAATGGCTTTGAAAGGGCTACAGAAAGATGGAAGAAAACAAGGTCCTTTATACTTCTAAATACGTTGCTTTAAAACCAGAATTAGAATATCAGAATTAATAAAAAAATTCTAAACTAAAATACCTCCATTCCATAGACGGCATTTACCCGATGTTACTTTTGCTTTCTTTTTAGGATCATAAGGTTAAAGTGAAATGAGGCTCTACGTGAATATCTTTCCTTCTTAAATATACTTACATTAATTAATAATTTATGGAAGCATAGCATCTTCTACTCCACCAATTGATCCATTATATTAGGTAGTAAGAAAGCTTTTGTTAAAGGATTAAAAGGAGACAAAGTCCGAACCAAAACTTTTAAATTTGCATCATGAGAATAGGCTCCGTTTTTTATTTTATTTTAAGTATCTATGCCGTCATGGTCAACTGGTTTTACAACCATAGTATCTTGTATGCCATACTTGCCTTTTTATTAAGCCCGTTTTATTTAATTTATGAATTGCTGATAGGCAATCTGGCCCATGGTATGTGGCTGAAGATCTTACACACCTACATTTAATTTTGAAACTATTTAAAATCCATTTTTATGAAAAGGACTAAAGCTTTAATTTTTTTTATTGTATTATTTATAGGTCAAAATGCAGTGGCGCAAAACAGTGAGAACTGGACCAGCAAACAATTGATGGAACCTGCCGTATTGGCTAGTGTCCTCTCTTCCGGCAAAAACATTCCGCACATTTTTAGTGTTGGCCCCGGAGCTATTATACCCCATTCAGTAGATATAGGAATGACGAACACTGACGAGAATGTTTCAAAATTAAAAAAGGATTTAAAAGATTTGGACAAAAAAACAAGCATCGTTATTTATTGTGGTTGCTGCCCGTTTGAACATTGTCCTAATGTACGTCCTGCCATTTCTTTATTAAAGGAAATGAAATTCACTAATTACAAATTGCTCAACCTGCCACACAATATAAAAACGGATTGGATCTCTAAAGGATACCCAACTGTAAAATAATATTTGAAATTTACCAACTTAAAAAGCAATTGCAGTGATACGCTGCAGTTGCTTTTTTATTAAAATAATTTCTCTAAATCTTTCTTCAAACTACTTAATGCATGCTCCAGCTTTTGGGCCTTTGGTTCTTTTGAAAGGTTCAAGGCTTCCATTAAAAATTCGAGATGCTCCACTTCACTTTCCTTTTTACTTTTTGATCCTCCTTTTGACCATGCTTCTGATATGGCCTCAAATACATCATCTACTTTAAGCGCACCGTTTGGCTCCATGCAAAGCTTGGTAAGCAATACATTGGCATTTGCCATCAGGTCCCAAAACTGCAGGTCCTTATCCCCCTTTCCATCTCCAGCTATTGCTTTATCCATCCAACTCATGGCTTGTTTTGCTTTTGGCAATGTATATCCATTTGCATTTGCGCTTCCCCATGGAGTAGCTTTTCCATTTGCTGTCAGCATTAATATACTTTCTATCTGAAGCCAGTTGCTCAATGGGTAAATAACACCTGAATTATTTTGCTTCGCAATATTAAATGCCTGGTAATAATTAAACGCTGCTTTTTCCAAAGCATCTAATTTTGCTTTTTTGTTGGTGGTCTTTTCAAACAAAGTTTTGTAAGCAGATGCCAGCAACGAATACCGCTCACAAGTGCCTCCAATGTGGATCAGCATTTCAAAATCCCGGATCACTTCTTTCACATCCACATCTGTTTTATCCTTTGCTCCCTTCAATACTTTTATAGAAAGATTACAAAGACTTTCCAATGCTTTTACCGTATAGTTTGCATCTTCATACCGGCGCAAGGTTCTTATTTTATCTATTGCTTTTTCTTTTTCATTTAAGGCTGCTAATATTCTTGCCTCCATTTCTGTAGTGTTCCCATCGCGCAGGCCGGAGCGGTCAATGGCATCACTTATATTAGTCAACTCACCTAATATATCTACTTTGGAATAGCGGTCACTTTCTACCTTATTCAATAGGTTGTTCATATCTACCTCCACTTCCATTGGCAATATATAAGTTGGTTTTTGTTTTATGGAAACAGATAGATTTTTGAATTTATAAAATTGATCACCGTAGCATTGGTAGGCGCCCCAGGTATTGTTGGTTGGGTAGGTATTGTAGCAATTACTTCTTGCTGCTTTTACGGCTTCGCCAAACGGCACTCCGGCAAACATTCCCTTGTAAAAGGTTTCAGAAAAAAGTAAGGCCGATGCATCATCTACCGCCCAACCTGCCGCTATCACTGCTTTCACGCCCATCTCTATCAATTGCACTCCCAGGTTGGCTGCTAACTTATAGAGTTGCTGGCTCTTTTTTTCTGCCGCTTCATCTACGTTGCCCAGGTGGCAACAGTTTACAAATACAAACTCCGGCACCTGGCTCATTTGGTTAATTTCTTTTGAAGTCAAAAAAAGATTATTGCCAATCACCATCCCTGCATTTTCAGGATTTGCCGGATCAAAATAGCCATGGCCCGCCAGATGGATCACCCGGTATTCATCTTGAAAAATGGCCTGAATAACATCTGAGAAAAGCCCATTGATCACCGGCGTTACCTGGTAACCTTCGCTATCCAAAAGGCTTTGCACCAGCTTCGCTTCTTTTTCTGCACCCGCCAATTGGTGTGCAAATCCATCCAGTTGCGGATCTCCAATTACCAATGCATTGTTTTTGTATGATCGTTTTACCTGTGTGCGGTAGTCACTTGTGGCCAGTTGCCGTATCATACCTGCATTCACGCAGAGCGGTTTTGATTGGGTAGATGTATCTTCCAACAACTCCCAGGGGAAGGCGGCAGAAAACTTATCCAGCTTCCAAAGAATGTTATATTGATTGCGCACGGCATCTTTAAAATCGTTTGGTATCAACAGTTCAAAAATGGTTTTTGCCAACTTAGGTGACCAATGATTTTTAGTAGATGCTTCATCTATAAAATGATGAATAATGTCCGGGTTGGAATTTAAGTTGCGCAATTCTTCTCGTGCCGCAGTAGTGGAAGCAGAGAATTTAATGATATCATGTGGAGTGCTTTTCTCTATGGAAACTGATATGCGCTGCCACCAATCGGTCTGCTCATCCAAGGGTACTCTTTTCTTTGCGTTGAATAGTTTTTTGATGCGGTTGCTGGACAATACAATATTAAGATGGCCATCAGTTGCCAATTTTTTTATGGTATAAAATGCCTGCAGCGACCGGTCTTCGTACACCTCAATAAATTCAAGTCTTTCTATTATTTTAAGGGAAGGGTTATTCAAACTTTTGATACCCTCGTTTGCTTTTTTAATACCAAGGATAATAGATCGTATAGAGTTTTCTATACTAAGCCCTCCATACCCTCCACCTACTATAAGAGCTGAAACACCAACACCGGTTTTAAACAATTTGTTGTAGCCCGCAGGGTCTGCAATTTCAAACTCATTTTGCTTCAATAAAAATTTGGAAATTCCCTGCGTCACACTTAGCTCCAAAAAGTAGCCATTTAACTCGCCGGGTTCGCCCAAACCTACTACTATAGCGCCTTTGGGGCAAGTGTTGTATGAAAAGAAAACTTCGTAAGTGCCTACCTGACCAGGGTATAAATTCAGTGCATGATTTTTACTCAATACATTATTCAAATTCACATCCAATGCCCGCTCGGCGCTCAGTATGCCATCTTTATAAAAATGGCCAATCAGCAAGGGATAACTCGCATCCTTTAGATCGCCATTGCTCATGGTTACCTGCAACAAGCTTTCTTCAGGCCGCCCCTTTTCTTTCGGCTTAATGTTTAATACTACTGCTTCCAGGTTTCGCGTATCTATTGGTTCTATTTCATATTTAGGTTTGTCTATCAATGCAGAAACCCCCCGACTGATTGGAGGTACTTTTCGCAAAATAGAAGTCTGTCCAGAACGCAGCAGATCGAGGAACGGAGCAAATATGCTTTCGTCATTGGCAAGCTCACCATGCGTGGTATTGCAATAATAAACAGCCTCTTTTTTTATCAAAGCTTTTGGTATTCCTGACTCCCAGGTTACACTCCCATCTCCTTCTGCAGTTGTTTTAAAAACTAGGTCATTGCCGCGGCCGGTATCTTCTATTACAAACGTGGCCGTGGTGGAGTCATCTTTGCCGGCTATGTAAATAATGTTTTTGTAATCAAGCTTGTCTTCATTATCCAACGCTCTTTTTCTAAATGCATTGAAGGTGCGTAAAATACCATCTGATGGTGGCTCACCAATGTTCATAGTATTGTCAAGCATTGATTTCCAAATGGCGCTGTTTCCAAAATCATGTGGCTCTGAGCTTAAGGGCAAGAGGTTGTACAATCCAGGGCATTTGGCAAATACTTCCAGCAATTGCTTTTTAGTATGGCGTAGGTCCAGTTTGCTTAGTTTATTAATGTTGCCTCCACGTCCTGTCAATGTTTCGGGAATGAGGTACGAGCCACCTAATGGTGCGCCGAGAAAAAGGGCTTTAAAACCAGAAGAATTATTCAACGCAGTCCACTCATTTCCCAATAACATAAACTCCCGGAATAACACTCCACCCATGCTGTGTGCCAGCACATGTATCGGTTTATTTTTGCTCAGTAAAAACTGAATTACTTTATCCAACTTTACGGCTTCATCAGCAAGCGGTTGCCGCCAGTCGTAAGCAAATGGAACAACCTCATAACCGTTTTGAGTGAGAAAATTAGCCAACTTTCTATAACCGCTTCCCATCAGGGATTTGGCTGTGATATTTGGTTCCGTAATTCCCAGCTTTACAAGATCGCCTTTTACAAACC
>JBDSBL010000100.1:0-8885 GCA_039921625.1 Chitinophagaceae bacterium | reverse complement strand
AAAACAGTAGCGAAGTATCTGAATAAATTATACAATAAATAAAGTTTTGCACTAATAAAAAATCCCGCTTTGAGCGGGATTTTTATGAGGTCAATCGTCGTGTTTTACTTTTCTTTCTCCTGTCTTACCATCAATTTTTATCTTGGTATCGCCATTTTTTATTTTTATATCTCCATCCTTTTCCACTACTTTTTTATAATCTCCATTTTTTATCTTTTTCTCTTCACCGGCACGTTCGCTTTTATATTCTTCACTATTTGCCTTTCCATTATCCGTATCGGCATACACGTATTTGCCGTCCTGCATTTTTATTACTTTTCCATTCACCACCTTACCGGTACGGCCATAGATCGTGTCTTTTGTGGTGCGATCTACGTAAAGGGCAATTGGTTCGCCGTTCAGCTCATTCACCAGTAAGCCCGAAGTAGAGTCTTTTTTTAATGAAAGGGCCTCCCCGGTATTTAAATCCACATATCGTGCATCCGTTTCAACACAAGACTGCCAGAAAATAGAACCTAAAAGAATTGTACTGATCAAAAATTTTTGTTTCATAGCGTTTATTTAAAATCAAGCTCTACAATTATAGAACCACCTTTTAAATATTGTAGGTAAGGCACTTTTTTTGCCTTAAATGAACCAGCAAGGAAAAGATATTATGGATAGAAAGAGTACAATGATTTTAAATATTGCTATTGGCTTATTGTTAGGGCTATTTATTGCCGGGCAATTTGCATTCAAAAACAATATGAATGATAAGGAGCCTGTAGCCAAATATTACACGCCCCCACTGCCCCGTGAATTAAGCTTTGCCGGGGAAAATGTGCCCTTGCAGCGTTGGGAAGTAAAAGAACGTTTTGACCGCGAATACTTATTTAATTATTACAACCAGGCCAACGTTTTTTTCTTAATGAAACTGGCCAACAGATATTTTCCTATTATCTCCCAAAGATTAAAAGCTAATGGAATCCCTGATGATTTTAAATACTTGTGCGTGGCAGAAAGCAACCTGTTAAGTGGTGCGAGATCAGGAGTGGGTGCTACCGGATTTTGGCAATTTATGAAAGATACAGCACCAGGCTATAACCTGGAAGTAAATGACACCGTAGATGACCGTTATGATATTTTAAAATCTACCGATGCCGCTAGCCAATATTTAAAATCAGCGTATCAAAAATTTGGAAACTGGACTGCTGCAGCGGCATCTTATAATTGCGGCCAAGGAGGGTACAACAGCCAGGTTACTTTTCAGGGCACCACCAATTATTATGATCTTCAATTGCCCGAAGAAACAAACCGGTACCTATTCCGAATTTTAGCTCTCAAACAACTATTAGAAAATGCAGATTCTCTTGGATTTATTTTAAATGAAGATGATAAATACCCCCCATTGGCAAGTAAGGCTGTTACGGTAACTACCACCATTCCCAATCTAGCCACTTTTGCTTTGGATAATGGTACAACTTATAAAATGCTGCGGTTATTGAATCCATGGATCAGGGGAAGAAGCTTGCCTGTTCCGCTTGGTAAAAGTTATGTAATTCAATTACCTGCTTCTAACTAACACAATTTCTTACCGGCAAAATAAGTGGCAACTTTAGCTGTCCAAAATTGTTTTCTAATTTGTTATTTGCAGTTATGCCTTCTTTATAAATGGATCATTAGTTATGAAAAAATACCTTTTTGCACTTTTACTATTTTCTTATAGTTGCACTACTAAAAGAGACCCTACTCCAGTAGTGACGGCAATAAAGGAAACAGGTAAATTAGTAACTGCAGAATACACCCTTTCTAAAATTATAAAAGCCAACGATAATAAAACATGGTATAAGGTAGGCGATCGAAAGATCTTGATGAGCTGCGAAGCCTATGTAAAAGCCGGTATTGATCTTAGACAAATAACTAAAGAAAATGTAGTGCAATCAGATTCTTCTGTGTCCATTACACTTCCACGGGCTGCCATCTTTAGCCTAAACATACCTGCCGAAAAAATTCAGCTTCAATATGAGGAAGTAGGTTTGCTGCGCGATCCTTTTACCGCAGGTGATAGAGAAGCCTTATTGGTGCAGGCACAAAAACAAATTGAACAGTTGGTAGATTCGTTAGGCATATTAAAAACGGCAGAAGAAAATGCCGTGGTGTTCTTGCAAAAAATGTTGCAAGGTACTACCTCTAAAAAAATAAACATATCCGTTACAAAATGAAAAGCCTGCGCTACATAGCTGTATTACTTCTTATCATCATGGCCGGATGGTGGCTATTATCACGCATCTCCAGCATTCCATCATTTGGTACTTTATTCAATGAAAAGGAAACAACAATAGATAACACAGCCGTTATTATTACCAATATAAAATCGCTATCGCAATTGATAACTATATCAGCCTACGATGAAATAGTGGTGGATTCAACAAGGAACGCGTCAAATAGGGCAACTGGATTTGCCGCTTTGTATCCGGCTTTGGCTCCGGCAATACTGACAAAAGAACAAAAGATAGTATTGATTGGAAAAACAACTACGCATGTTGGTATTGACCTGCAACAATTAACACCTGGTGATGTGACTGTGATAAAAGATTCCATTCATTTACGGCTTCCTCCAGCAGCCGTTTTAGATGTAATTCTTAACCCTTCTGATTTAGAAATTTTTGATGAAAAAGGAGAGTGGAGCAATGAAGCCCTTGCTAAATTGAATATTAAAATAAAATATATTGCTGCCGAAAATGCTAAAAGCATTGGCTTGCTTGGCCATGCAGAAGCAAAAGCAAAAAGCATTTTAGTTACTTTTTTTAATGCCTTTGGTTACAAAAAAATTGGCTTTTCCTTTCAGCAAAATAGGTAACTATTTCTCCAGTTAAACTGTTCTTTTAAAAGCTTTATTCTAATTAATTTTATACATGCCTTTGCCGGATTTTTCAGAGCCGCTTTATTTTTTATTAGCTACAGTGGTCATTTTTGCCGTGGTGATAGGCCGTTACTTTTTAATAGCCGGTTTATTTCATGCTGTATTTTATAAATGGCTTCCTCAAAAATGGAGCGTACGAAAAATAAATAATAAGGCGTATAAAAAAGATCAGTTTAAAAAAGAAGTAGGATGGAGTATGTTGACGGCATTATTATTTGCCGTAGCCGGCAGCATATTGCTGGTACTATGGCAAAAAGGATTCACTAAAGTTTATATAAAGGCTACTGATTATCCACTGTGGTGGTTGCCGTTAAGTTTGGTCATTGCCATGGTGCTGCATGAAACATATTACTATTGGCTTCACCGATGGATGCACCATCCAAAGATCTTTCGCATAGTACACAAAGTGCATCATGATAGTAACATCACTTCTCCCTGGACAGCCTTTTCTTTTCATCCCCTGGAAGGCTTGCTACAGGCGGTTTTTCTACCCTTACTGCTTCTTATTTTACCCATGCACTTATACGTGATCTTAACGCAGCTTACCATCATGACCTTTAGTTCCGTTATCAATCACCTCGATATAGAAATCTATCCAAAAAACTTCTACAAACATACTCTCGGCAAATGGCTTATTGGTGCTACGCATCACTCGCTGCATCACAAGCAGTTCAAGTATAACTATGGATTGTATTTTACTTTTTGGGATAAATGGAAGGGAACAGAAAGCCCGCTGTACCAAAAATTATTTGTGGAGAAAACGGTTAGCAAGCAGCAACCTGATGTAAAAACAGAGGCTAATAAATTGCAGGAGTTGCCAAAATAAAAAGAGAACTACCTGTTCTCTTTACAAAATAAATTCGGTGGAAAATTGTATAAATGTTTCCTGCTATTCTAATCTTTCTTCTTTATTTCCCCAATCCAAATAAACTGCCTAAACCTCCTCCCCCTCCGAGGTTGGACAATGATTTAGAAATACCATCCGGAGTAATGCTTGGATCATTTGGATCATTGGCTTTATGAGCAAACTTTTGCAAAAGGCCGGGCAATGCTGCGGCAATGGCACCAGTAATAGCTGGTGATAATCCAAACTTACTACCAAGACTGCTGACCACTCCGCCTTCAATAGCATTAGTAACTGTGCCTCCTGATGTAAGACCTCCTTGCAACTGAGCCAATAAGCCTCCAATACCACCTTGCGTAGCCATTTGCGAGGCAAGTCCTGAGGTTACTTGCGTTGCTACTTCCTGATGCACGGCATCTTCTTGCCCGGGTGGAATAGCAGCTGCCACTTGTGGATTATTGGATAATTGATCCTTCACCATTTTTAAGATTTCATCAAACATGATTTTTATTTTTAAATTAAAAGTGATCTAATAAATGTACTGATTTTGGATGGGAAGAAATGAATGGATGTTTTAGTTTGCAACAATGGGTACTGAGCAAATTTGTAATTAAAACAAAGGGAACATTAAATGAAAAATTAAAAAGGGTACCATGATCAGCTTCCTATTTTGATAAATCCATTCACCAGGCTTTTCCACTGCAACTTTGAAAAACCTCCCATGGCTCCTGTGGCCACTGCAGCATTACGGGCTTTATCTACCTTTTTCTCCACATCGGTATTAGGTTTTTCATTGCGGCCATATACACCAGCTATTACTTTTGCACCTTCTCTTTTGATCATAAAACAACTGGTGGCTTCATCTGAAAAAAAATGAGCTATGTCTTCCTTTTTATTAGTAGGATTGGAAGAGGGCCGTACCAGAATAGATACGCTTTCCACCTTTTCATTTTTTTCTTCTTCTATCCCTTCCACCCGCACCCAATCAAAGCCATCCCCCGCCGCAGACCCTGGGCCGGGAATATCTATTTTAAAAAAATCATCTTTCTCCACAAGGCGATTAACTTCGTCACCATTCCCATCCGTCAATTGAAAAGAGGCTGATGCTGCACCGGCTACACTTTGCCAATCATTGACATGCAATAGCCGACCCTTTGCTATAATAAAGAAGTCAGAAGCCTCCTTTTCTGCATCAAAAGTCACTTCACTTTCTGTATTGCTTTGAGCACCGGTTTTTTGTAGTGGAACCATAGGTAGTGTTGTTAGAAAGTGCTAAAAAAAAGTGCCCACAAAAAGGGCACTTCCAATTTAAAAATGTTTTATTAAGACAATTTAAGATCGCCTTCTTTGCCTTCCGCTAATGATGCTCCGGTAGCAATAGAGGCAGCCATTTTTAGAAACTGAATCATTTTTCCAGAGGTTGCATCCCAATAATAACTTTGTTCCGGGCGCACTTTTAACAAGGCAAGATTAGGATCATCTTTTCCTTCAGGGAACCACGCTTTTACAATCGGCTTCCACTTGTCTTCTATTTCTTTTTTATCTGTTACTACTTCCGCCATGCCCCACACATCTAAATAACTTTCTATACCCGGATGTGCATAGACCAAATGCACATTTTGCTCTTTTGCTACTTCTTCTACTTTTATAGAACGAACATCTGTAAAGAACCACAAGGTTCCATTTTCTTCTGTTTCTATAGTAGCCATTGGCCGCGTATGATCTTCGTCCATATTGTTGGTGATGAACATACATACTTTTATATCTTCCACCAGCTCTTTAAATTTTGCAAGCGCTTCTTCGCTTTGAAGATTTTTTTCCATATTTATTGCTTAAGCTTTTATTTAAAAAGAAATAACAGAAAATCCTATGCCACTGAAGAAAAGATGCGCCTCTGTCAACTTTGTTTTTCTAAAATCGGGGCGGTTACCACATCACTGTTGATAAGCCCAAGCCGTTGAGAATGAATAATGGCTTCTGCACTGTGTACAAAGAAACAGCAGGGCACGCCTTCCTTTTCCATGGCAGTCAATACTTCCGCTACTTTTTCCTTATTTTTTTGATATACATCTCGTATGTACACAGCTTTTATTTGTTCCGGAAAGTGTGTTACCACGGATTGATAAATGTATGGATCATGCTGAGAACTATCACCTAAGAGTACGAACCTCTGATCGGGATACGCTTCTAAAATGCGTACGATACGGGCAAATTTTCCCTGATGATTATTTTGTCCCGTTTTAAGTAATCCCGAAAATTGCTTCATCACATTTAATAAAAAAACTCCCTGCGGCAATTGGTTCACATTTACAAATTCTACAAGAAAATCGTACAAATTCCATTCGCTGCTGGATACATAAAAAAAAGGATTGGGTGCATCCTTCCTTGTATTTCCCAATGCTAAAAGTTGGTAATGTTTTACCACACCTTCAAAGGGTTTACGGCTGCGGGCATTTTGGGTGAACAATACATACAATCTTTTGCGCAAATTGGATGAATGAGAAATAAGAAAGGTATCGTCGATATCCGATATAAATCCATATTGTGTAGGATATGGTACAAATACACTGCCCAATCCTTCCGCAATCTCTTCACCATTTTCCATCAATACTACCTTCACTGTGTTCCAGCCTTGTGGCAATGGTGGCTTGTCTTCCCATTCAAATTTAAAAAAACCATCCTTGTCTGATTCGGTCTTATAAATTTTTCCCTCCCACTCCATTTGCAATACAGCACAGGAATAAGGGGTTATCATAAAAGATCGTAAAAGACCCATTGCATTAAACCAAAAACTCTGACTGTATTTGGACCGGGGCAAGGGGCTTAATTTTAATACATGTCCGTAAATTATTAGTTTTTTAGAATGCCCATATCCGTGGTACACTTTTATTACCGGTTCATCGGTAAGCCGCAACCAGTTTAGTATTTTGGTTTTAAAATCCCTTTTGTGGTGGAGAGCCATATCAAATAATAAATTACACAATAAGTATGCAGAAAGACGGAAACATGAAAATATTGTTCCTCATTAATCCGGTTTCGGGGGGAAAGGAAAAACAAAATTGGGAGAATACAATAAGAGAGTATTTTAAAAACTCTCCGCACAGCATGGAATTTTTTTTATTAACCGGCAACAATGATGAAGCGTCCATTAAGCATTACATAGAATGTGTAAAGCCGGACCGAGTGGTAGGTGTAGGTGGAGATGGTACCATCAAAATGATAGCGGACATTGTAAGCGGGCAAAAGCTTCCACTAGGCATTATACCAGCCGGTTCTGCAAATGGCATGGCAAGGGAGTTGAATATACCGGAAGATGTAAACGTGGCATTAGATATAGCGGTAAATGGCGAGGTAAAGGCAATTGATTATATTAAAATAAATGATAAGGAAGTGTGCATTCACCTAAGTGACCTTGGCCTGAATGCAATGCTGGTAAAGAGTTTTGAGAAATCAAAAAACAGGGGCATGTGGGGCTATGGGCAGGCCATTTTTAAAATGCTCATTAAAAAGCAGAAAATGTCGCTGACGATAAAAACAGATACAGAAACCATAAAACGACATGCGTATATGGTGGTGATTGCCAATGCTACAAAATATGGCACCGGTGCAATCATCAATCCTGGAGGCGATGTAGCTGATGGAAAATTTGAAGCCGTGGTGGTAAGAAAAATTAATATGCTGGAGCTATTTAAGATTCTTGTTTCGCACAAACCCTTTAACCCAAACCGCGTGGAAGTATTCAGTACCACTTCCATCGAAATAATTTCAAAACACCATGCCTATTTCCAAATAGATGGCGAATACAGGGGAAAAATCACAAATTTGAAAGCTACCATTGTTCCTGCCTCCATACAGATAATGGTACCTAAAAAAGCTAATGAAGAAAAAATGCAGGCTGTGGCATAAAATTTTATTAAGTAAAGTAAATAATACATTATGGATAAATTAGAACTAAAAGGAAATTGGAATGAGCTAAAGGGCAAAGCCAAGCAAGCTCACGGAGACTTAACCGATGATGATCTAAAGTATGAAGACGGCAAGGAAGATGAATTATTTGGACGCTTGCAAAAGAAATTGGGTAAAACAAAAGATGAAGTAGTAGAGTGGTTCAGATCACTTGGATAAAATCTCAACACAACAACAACTAAAACCCTCAAAATTTTGAGGGTTTTTTTATTTGATATAAAAATTTTACCTCAACTAAATTTCTTCTAACTCCTTTCCTAGTCACCACTTCCTATATTTTATATTTCCCTTTATCCTAATTTTAGTTTTTTTTACGCATCCTGAAATTTTATGACCGTTACTTTTGCACCATGCATTATGTGTCAGCAGAAAATCTTTCTAAATCGTATGGGATCAAACCTTTATTCTCAAATCTCTCTTTTCATATTTCCGAAGGAGATAAAATAGCCCTGGTAGCCCGCAACGGTGCCGGCAAATCCACTTTACTTAAAATTATTGCTGGAAACGATACACCCGAAGACGGTAAAATCTGGACGCACAAAGAAGTAGATACTGCTTTTTTTGAACAAGATCCGCAACTCAACGATTCTTTGACGGTGTTGGATAATATTTTTGACGGCAGTCATCCGGTGATCAATACAATAAAAAGGTATGAAGCGGCAGTAGATGCAGAAAATGAACAAGAGATCAATGATTGCCTTGTATTAATGGAAGAGCACAATGCCTGGGACTTTGAATCGAAAGTAACGCAGATCTTAGGTAAGTTGAATATTCATCACCTTGGCCAAAATGTAAGCACCCTAAGCGGCGGGCAACGAAAAAGAGTAGCGCTGGCCAAAACATTGATTGATATTGGTTTTGAGCACAAGCATGTGTTGCTTATTATGGACGAACCTACCAACCACCTTGATGTGGAGATGGTAGAATGGCTGGAGCATTACCTCAACAAAGAAAAAATCACTCTTCTGCTGGTTACCCACGACCGTTACTTTTTAGAAACTGTTTGCACCGAAATTTGGGAGCTCGACCGAAGCACTTTGTTTGTGTACAAAGGCGATTATGGCAACTACCTGGAAAAGAAAGCAGCCCGCGAAGAAAGCGAAGCAGCTTCCATTGATAAAGCAAGAAATACCTACCGCAAAGAACTGGAGTGGATGCGCAAGCAGCCTAAAG
>JBDSBL010000099.1:0-12660 GCA_039921625.1 Chitinophagaceae bacterium | reverse complement strand
CGGTATCGGTAGGATATTCCCGGATGGCAACGCCCAAACCGGCTGCAATATTTTTTTGTTTGAAGGATTGAATCAGCCAGCCACTTGCTGTTAACAGCTGGTCAATTTGATCACGGGCCTTTTGTTCAGGGTTTTGGTTCATACGCTTAGGTCTAAATATAAGCGTAACCTTTTGACCGGCAAAAGGATCAGGGACCTTTTTGCAGGAGAAGAAAAGATCGCTGAAAAATAGAGTTTTTTACCACTTAAAAACGAGTAGCTGCAGATCATTTTACATTGGTTCTTTTTTACTTAAATAAAAATATTTTTTTAGGTCTTTTAAACTTATCGTAATATTGCGATACAGATGGGAGCAACAAAGGCACACGAATTCACAGCAAAGGAAAATAAGCTGGCAAAATATGCAAAGGCACTTGCTCACCCCGCCCGCATTGCTATTTTAAAAATGCTGGCAAAAAGAGAGAAATGCGTCTGCGGAGATATTGTAGAGGAGCTGCCTTTATCGCAAAGCACGGTATCGCAACATTTAAAGGAACTCAAAGAAGCGGGCCTGATCAAAGGTGAGATTGAAGGCACCAACGTTTGTTACTGCATCAACGAGAAAGAATGGAAGGCGGCGCACCTGGGGATCAACAACCTCTTTGCCACTTACAAGGGAAGCAGCGGTTGCTGTTAACTTTTTTTGAGGTGTCCCATCGGTACATTACGATTTAAAGTAAACTACCATAAAATGCAAACAGAAGAAAACATTAAAGAAATGGTGCGGGAAAAGTATTCCGCTATTGCCCTGCAGGATAAAGCGACTAATGAAAGTTCCTGCTGCGGCTCAGGGTCTTGCTCTACGGAGGTATATAACATCATGGCAGATGACTATACCCCGGTGGCGGGCTACAACCCGGATGCAGACCTTGGCCTTGGGTGCGGATTGCCCACAGAATTTGCCCACATTAAAAATGGTGATGTAGTGATTGACCTTGGAAGTGGCGCCGGCAATGATGCCTTTATAGCCCGCCACCTTACGGGTGCAGAAGGAAAAGTGATCGGCATTGACTTTACACCGGCCATGATAGAAAAGGCTAGAATAAATGCAGCAGCAAGAGGCTTTCACAACGTGGAATTTCGGGAAGGCGATATAGAAAAAATGCCCGTGACCGCCAATGGAGCCGACGTGATTGTGAGCAATTGTGTGTTGAACCTGGTGCCCAATAAAGAGGCTGTGATAAAAGAGATTTACCGTGTATTAAAACCAGGCGGCCACTTTTCAATTTCTGATGTGGTGCTGGAGGGATCGTTGCCCGGCGGCATTAAAGATGCAGCAGAACTGTATGCCGGATGTGTGGCCGGTGCCATTCAAAAAACAAACTACCTCGCACTTATTGGTGCCGCAGGATTTGAAAAGGTAGTGGTGCAAAAGGATAAAGCCATTGTGGTGCCGGATGATATTTTAAGCCGCTACTTATCTCCTTCTGAGCTGGCCCTTTTTAAAGCGTCCGGTACGGGCATTCGCAGCATTACCGTGTATGCGGAAAAGCCGTTGGCTAAAGCCTGTTGCGGGCCAGACTGCTGTTAAGTACTCATTGATTAATTCACTTTTATTACTATTTATTTCGGCCGGTGGCATGCCATCGGCCGAACTTTTTTTAATTTGTCTTTTTGATATATAGCTGCCTGTTATACAAAGCAGTCATCCAATAAAATAATATTTCAAAAGAGAGTCTTCTTCTCTTTTTGCGCACCATATTCCAAACGCATCCTTCTTTTTAAAATCATCATTATCTCACTAAAAATAAATAGGAAGCGGCAGGTGGTGTGATTGTTGTGCCTTTGTGCTAAATAAACAAACAACCTGGCAACCATTCTTTTACTGATTGGTTAATGTCCGCAAACCATCTATCATGAAATCAATAACAACAAAAGATGCGAAGACCGGCGAAGAGATCAACATCGCCTATTCAGATTATGGAAAAGGAAAACCAGTCGTGTTGATACATGGTTGGCCCCTTAGCCGCGAAATGTGGGAGTATCAGCTAAATGACCTTGTTGGTGCGGGGTTGAGGGTGGTGAAATACGACCGTAGGGGCTTTGGTAAAAGCTCTAAACCATGGGATGGTTATGACTATGACAGCCTGGCTGCCGACCTCAATGCGCTTATGGAAAACCTGGACTTGAAGGAAGCCACGCTTGTTGGTTTTTCTATGGGCGGTGGCGAAGTAGTGCGGTACTTAACCAACCATGGAGCGAGTAGGGTATCCCGCATTGTCCTCATCTCTTCAGTAACCCCTTACCTGTTACAAACAGATGACAACCCCGAAGGAGTGGACGGTGGAGTGTTTGCAGATATGATGGATAAAATGAAAGAAGACCGCATTGGTTTTCTTGATGATTTTGGAAAGACATTCTTTGGTGTCAGCATGCTGTCGCACCCGGTGAGTGCTCCATTGCTGGAGTATTATCGCATGCTTGCTTCCTTTGCTTCCAACCGCAGTACAGAGCAATGCGCGGTGTCATTTGCAGAAACGGATTTCCGCAAAGATGTAGCTGCTATAACCGTTCCTACTCTTATCATACACGGCGATGCCGACCACACCGTACCTATTGATGCGAGTGGCGATCGTACAGCAAAAATGATTGAAGGGGCAGAGTACAAAGTATATGAAGGGGCTCCCCATGGATTGTTTTACACACACAAAGACCAGTTAAATGCTGATCTTGTTTCCTTTATTACCGGAAACTAAAAAGAGACGCCAACAGGATGAAAACTGTTGGCGTTTTTATGATTTCTATTTAAGGAAAATAAAAATTTATAGGTATTTATAGAGCTTACTTTTTAAGTGATCAGTAGGGGTTGAGCAACTTAGTTTACCAAATAAAAACACTTCAGAATAAGAGTAATTGATGGTGTTTGTAAATAAAAAACTCATTTTCGAATTGTCCCACCACAGCAACCATCTGCTATTTGCAGCACTCTTTTTTGCGGATGAAAATTGCCTTGAAAACTTTTATAAGAAACTCTTTTATTGAATGAGAAGTGGTCATAGCCCATAACTTTTGTTTCAGTGCAAAGTTATTCATCCAAGAGAGAAGAAGTGACTACTTTAACTTCCTGCATTAAGCTAGCCCGCCATAAAAATTTGTTACTCCACCGGCAGCCCAATAAGAAAAGTACTGCCGTGGCCAAGATTGCTTTGGGCATAAATAAATCCCTTGTGGTTTTCCACTACTTTACGGGCAATGGAAAGTCCTACCCCGGTGCCTTTGTATTCTGCATTGCCATGAAGGCGGGTAAATACCTGGAAGATTCGTTCCGCATCTTTTTGATCAAAGCCAATCCCGTTGTCTGATATTTTTATGAGGTAAAATTTTTCTTTCAGCGCTTCCTCATTCAGTGGAATGCCTGCTTCGCTGCCAGTGATGAGTTGAGAAGAAATGTTTATTTGCGGAATGGTATGAGGATGGCTGTACTTCAAGGCATTTCCAATCAGGTTCTGAAAGAGTTGTTGCAATTGTCTTCTGTGCCCTCTTACGTCCGGCATATCACCAATGGTGATGCGGGCCTCTTTTTCCTGCACCGCCATTTCCAAATCTCCCACCACCAAGTTTATCTTTTCTCCCAGATTTACCTGTTCAAAACGATTCACTCCACGGCTTACTTGTGAGTAGTCCAAAAGATCATCTACAAGGGTGCGCATTCGGTCAGTGGCTACTTCCAGCCTTTCCAAGGTTTTTATTCCGTCTTTATTCAACACTCCTGCATGCTCTTGTTTTAAGCGGTCGGCAAAGAAATGAATTTTACGAATGGGCTCCTTCAGGTCGTGCGAAGCAGCATAGGCAAACTCCTGCAAGTTGCTATTCGATCGTTCCAGTTCCTTATTATTATTTTCCAGGGCCAGGGTTCTGTCGGCCACCATTCTGTTTAGTTCTTCCTCAAATAATTTATGGTCATGGATATCAGTGCTGGTACCAATCCATGATTGAATTTTTCCTGACGCATCTCGCTGCGGCACGGCCCGGCTTAGCTGCCATCTGTACCCACCGTCTTTATTTTTGAACCGATGGTTAAAAATAAAATCCGACCCAGATGAAATGGCTTCTGTCCACACCCGGATGTTTTCTTCCTGATCATCCGGATGTACAATCTGAAGCCATCCTTCCCGTTCTAATCTTTCCTTGGAAAGGCCGGAAAATTGATATACGGATTGATTAAAATAATCCAGATTTCCTTCCGCATCTCCCGTCCATACAAACTGAGGCATGGCATCTGCCATTAACCGGAAACGAGCCTCGCTGCTTTCTATTTTCTTGTTAGCAATTACCTGCTCTGTTACATCAGTAGCAACCGCCATTATTCCGGAAATGCTGCCGTTACCACCTTTAAATGCTTCGTAAACAAAATTGAGGTAAATCGTTTCCATCTTGTCCTTACGAGGCAGCAGTGCGGGCACTCCATAAGCTGTGAAGGTTTTGCCGGTGTTATATACTTCGTTCAGTAATTCTTCAAAACCCTGATTTCTTGCTTCTGGTAATCCGTCAAATAAAGGACGATTCAAAATCACTTCTTTAGGCTTTCCCCACAATTCATACATACGGTCATTAGCAATTTCTACTATATGGTCCGGTTCGCGAAGAATACACATGGCTACGGGAGCCTGCAAAATTATATTCCGCAAGTTCAACTCACTTTCTTCTATTTTTAATGTGGCCAGATTAAGATCAGAAACATCAGCGGCGGTATTCATTACTCCATATACGGCACCTTTACCATCAAAAAGCGGAGTGAAATTATAATTGAAATAATAGTCTCTTATTTTTCCATCATATGTAAGGTGCACCAATTGGTTTTGTGCCTGGTACGGAATGCCTGTTATAAATACTTCATCCAACTTTTCATAAATAGCCTGGTTCTCCAGCTCCGGCAATACTTCTGAGTACAATTTGCCCACCACATCCGTTCCTTTTCCCCATACTTCCATGATTGATTTATTAGCCAGTTGTATCCGCATTTCCCGGCCTACGTACACGCCTATAGGAAAGGGAGCGCTTTCCACCAGAGATCGTACCTGGTGTTCGCTTTCTTCTGCTTTTTTCCGGTCCTGCACTTGCTTGGTTACATCGTAGCAGATTGCCATTACTCCGGTGATGCAGTTATTAGATTCACGGTAAGGTTGGTATTTTATATCCAGGTAGCCTTCAATTTTTTTTCCATTGGCAAATACGGTATAATAGGCGCTATCAAGGAACAAAGGTTCACCGGAAGTAAGCACCCCGCGAAGCAGCGGTAAAAATTCGTCTCTGCCTTCCGGAATGACGTCAAATAAAAGCTTGCCTTTCAATTCTTCCGGGCTGCGACCTACTAACCGACCGTAAGCATTATTCACTAAATCTACTTTCATATCCGGGCCCGATAAGACAATGATGCCCACAGTTGCCTGCTGCACCAGGTTTTGAAATCGGTGGGTGCTTTCATTAAGTTCGCGCAGCGTTTGCACAGTTTGCGTCGTTTCGGTGCAGGCTACAAATACACCTGTAGGCTGACCTGTTTCATCTTTTACCGGGCTGTAGCTAAAGGTCCAATAAACATCTTCGTGTTTACCATTTCTAAAAATAGGAAGCAATTGATCTTCGCTCCAGGTAGCTTCTCCGCCTGCGAGCACCTGGTCAATTAACGGTTTAATTTCTAACCATATTTCAGGCCATACTTTTTCGCCTTTTTGTCCGAGCGCCGAAGGATGTTTGCCATTGTTTCCCAAGCTTGGGCGGTACGCATCGTTGTAAAAACAAACCAGATCCGGACCCCAAAAAAGAAACATCGGAAATTTAGAATTAAGCAAAATGCTAATAGTAGTGCGCAAGCTTTGTGGCCATTTTTCCGGCGATCCGAGTGAAGTGGTCGTCCAATCAAAGGATCTTGTAAGAGATCCCATTTCTCCACCACCTTGTAAAAAAGGGTAGTTAATTTCTATGTTGTCCGCCTTCATTTTTAAATAATAAGGTTTTAAGTAAAAAGCCCGCTACTATTAGTTAACGAAAATAATGTAGTGCTGGTAAAGGTTCCATTCTAATTGGTCACAATAAATCTATACCCACCTTTTCTTAAACCTAAACGTTTGTTATGTAATGTATTTTTTGACTGTTTTCACTCATAAAAGCACGACCTTTAGAGCTAATCAATACATTTGTAGTATCTATGGCAAAATCTCAGGAAACCTTTGGTAAAAAGGAAAAGCAAAAACAAAAAAATAAAAAACGGCAGGAAAAAGCCGAGAAAATGGAAGATCGCAAAGCCAATGCCCGCAAAGGCAAAAGCTTAGATGAAATGATGGCCTATATTGACGAGAACGGTAATATATCTGCCACACCACCTGACCCACGCAAAAAGAAAGTATTCAACCAGGAAGACATGCAAATAGGGGTGCCAAAGCATGTACCGGGTGAAGAAGATGAAGTAGTTCGCATTGGCATGGTCTCTTTTTTTAATGAAACAAAAGGATTTGGATTTATAAAGGACAGCCAAACAGGTGAGAGTGTATTTGTGCACGTAAACCAATTATCAGAGCCAATCAAAGAAGGCAATAAAGTTTCTTTTGAAGTAGAGATGGGAGCCAAAGGGCCCACGGCTATAAAAGTAAAAAAAGCACTTTAAGTTCTTTGCTTATTTAAAAGTTTTCTAGTGCAAATGGAGAAGAAAAAACCGCAGGTAGATATCATTAACGAGGTATTGGAGGCCTGCATATTGGCCTACCCGGTTTCTTCTTTTATTATCAGCTTATACAAGCAATACCTGGAGCGGGGAAGCCTTAGCAAAAAGCAACTTCAAGGCTTGCACGGCAAAGCTTCTAAAATAGAAGACTTTTCTCCGGGCAAGTTGGCTACACTAGAGGCCGTTATTAATAGAATGGCCACCCGCTTTCGTTCCGAATTGCCTGCAGCTACTCCCTTGTACCAAAAAGATGAACGGTATGGACCAATAATGGATGCAATACTTTGCCGCTATCCGCAGCACAAAAGAGTTCTTTTTTTAAAAGCAAAATACGAGAACAACGAAACGCTTTCTCCAGCAGAGATAGCAGATCTAAAGCGTTTTCATCAAGTGATTTCTTAGAGATTAAATTTTTTATAATGTCTTTTACAAAACGGAACACCAACTGTAAAAGGCGTTGATTATTTTTGTATAAACAGGTTGATATGAAGCTTACTACTAAACTATTGTATTTGCTAGGCTCTATTGCTTTAGGGGGCTTAATTGTTTACGCAGCTCGCGGTTTTCAAACGAGAAATATGGCGCGGGTTGTGGCCGAAGAAGGATATGAAACTGCTAACGATATTTTATTTCCGCACAATACCCGGCAGGATAGCAAACTACATTACGGTCCCGTATTGCCTGATGGATTTTCTTCTTAAAGCAGGAAAGATGAGCGATTTTTATTTACAATAAATCATCTCCACCAAACTGCTGCAATAGCTTTACCATTTCCCAATTTTCCTGCACCACCGCATGATCGAGCGGGCTTTTTCCTCTGCTGTCCCGCAAATGTTTATCCGCACCATGCTGCAATAGCAATCCTGCAATCTCCTGACGACCAAAAGTAGCAGCAAAGCTTAACGCAGTTGCCCCATTTCCATTTGTTTGATTTACATCTGCTCCGGCAGCAATTAGTTTTTCTGCCAGCTCTTTGTATCCTTTAAAACAAACTCCCATAAGTGCAGTATTGCCCGAAAGATCTCCGCTATCTTCTTTTGCTCCTTTGCTGAGTAAGAAATCAACAATTGCCGGTTGATCATTGTACACCGCAATAATTAATGGGGTAAACCCTTTCTCGTCTGCTGCATTCAGCAAACTAGGGTCTGCACTGTACAATTGCTCTGCATGATTGAGTTGGCCACGGCGACAGGCTTCAATAAATTGGTAATGTGCATCTGCCATTTTCTTTCTCTTTGTTGGCAGCAAAAATAGATACAATAATCAGGCGGCAGGTTGCTTAATTCTAACAACAAGCCTATAAATTTTAACCCCAATAATAAATAGCTAAATAGCCACGATATCAAAAATTATTTTGGCCGGGAATCTTCTTTTTATTGAAAAAAGTTATAGGAACAGTTTTTGACTTTGTTTTAATTGACGAAATAAGCCAAAAGGTTTTCACAGTGCAAAACCCATCTGCGAAAACCTATTTTTATTTATTAGAACAGCTTCAATACTTACAGATTAGTAAAATTTTATTTTTGATTTAATAGTGCTCTTTAACGACACCCATCATGACGGACCCTACCATAAAAAACGAAATTGACCTTGCATCCGGCAATGCAGAAATATATAAGGACCTTTTTGATAACGCTCACGACCTTATCTATTTTGCTGAGCCGGGAGGCACCTTGCTTTATGTGAACAACGCCTGGTTGAATGCTCTTAAATATAACCTCGAAAATGTACGGGAACATTCCGTGTACAACCTGGTGGCGGAAGAAGACAGAGAACGTTTCCGGCAATACCGGGAAGGGGTGCTTGGTGGTAACATCCAACCAAAACAAATAACCGTTCGGCTGACTACTAAGGATGGCAAAATATTATTTGCTGAAGGAGCCGTGTCACTCAAAGAAGAAAATGGACAACCGCTGTATACAAGAGGCATTTTTAGGGATGTAACGGAGAGAGTATTGTATGAAAAAAACCTGCAGCAAATAAACCAACAATTGCGTGAGGAAGAAGAAAACACGCACCAACTGATTAATAATGCTCCGGATGCGGTGATCGTGATTGATGACCAAAGCAAAATCACTTTGTGGAATCCAAAAGCAGAGCAATTATTTGGTTGGAAATCGGAAGAAGTAGCCGGGCACCTTATTGCTGAAATCATCATTCCCGAACGGTATCGCGAGGCACATTACAAAGGGTTTTCGCACTATTTAAAAACAGGAGAAGCAAAGATGCTCAATAAAACCATCGAGACTTCCGGATTAAACAAAGAGGGCCAGGAATTTTTTATAGCCTTAACCATTTCCAGCTATAAAATAAATAGCAAAACAGCTTTTATTTCTTTCATCAGAGACATCACCAATGAGAAAAATAATATGATGGAACTGGTAACAAAAACTCAGGCCCTGGAACGGTCAAACCAAAGCCTGGAAGAATTTGCGTATGCCGCTTCGCATGACTTGAAGGAGCCTATTAGAAAGGTGCAGTTCTTCTCTGACCGGTTGAAAAATAAATTGGATGGATTGATGGGTGAGGAAGATAAAAACCTTTTTGAACGAATGGAAAAAGCAAGTCAACGAATGCGGTTGTTGGTAGATGACTTGCTCAATTATGCACACTTAAACCTTAACCCACTTGAAAAAGATTCCATTGATCTAAATGATAAATTAAAGAAAGTGTTAGAAGATCTGGAGCTGCAAATAGATGAGAAAAAAGCAATAATAACGTTCGATAATCTTCCTGTGATAAAGGGATACCGAAGGCAGTTGCAGCAGCTATTTCATAACCTTATTGGCAATGCTTTAAAATATAGTAAAGCGGGTGTGGCACCACAGATACACATAGGAGTGCAACAGATAAAAGGGAGAGAATCAGATGTAGTTATTCCTGCGGAAGATGGAGAAAAAGATTTTTATCTTTTTACCATTCAGGACAATGGAATAGGTTTTGAGCAGGAGAATGCAGGTCGCATTTTCAATATGTTTCAACGGCTGCATGGCAAAGCAGAATATAGTGGTACCGGTGTCGGGTTGTCCATAGCCCGCAAAGTAGTGCACAACCACAATGGGCAAATATGGGCGCAAAGCAGGCCCGGAGAAGGGGCCGCCTTTAAAGTGTTGCTGCCTGCAGACTAACCTAGTTTACATCACTAATTTTTGTTCAATTTGAATCAACACGGAAGTGGCTAATTCTAGTTGTTGCGTAGAGGATAAGGCATCTATCGTGCTTCCAAAAAGGGCAATGGAAACGCATCCTAAAAACTCATTACTAGTTCTAAACTGAGCGGCTGACCGCAGGGAGGGAAAGTGTTTCTTAAGGTTGTTGAAATAGAAAAAAGGAAGCCGGTCCATTGATTTTTGCAGTAAGACTTCGGGCAGAATGGATAAGGGGAAGGTGGTACTTTTAGGAGCCTCTTCTTCCAGAATTACTTCATCAAAAAGAGCCCTGGTAGTAGTGCGTTGCGGCCCAAGCACTATTCGGTACACCTGGCCATTGAAAACATTTTTTAGTGCTTTCTTTTTTTGGAAGGGTATTGCTTTTTTTGTTTTTTGAATGCCTTCTCCTTCCTTTTCTTTAATGCCCATTTCCACCAGGGTTTGGTTGAGCTCAAAGATGTACCGGGGGTTGTAAGGGCTGTGGTAATAAAGCTCTTCACCAATGCGCAATTCATGTTCAATTTCGTCATCAAACTTGCGCTGCGCCACTGCCTGACCTGCGGTGATGGCAAACGGACAATAACGGGCACCACGGCCGATCAACTGTGCCTCCGAAAGAGTTGTTTTTTTCAACATCCCTTTCGCTGTATCCGCTGTATCATATAAACGCACGATATCAAAAAGATTCAAAACATCCCAACCTTCATTTAATTTATCAACCGCAAAAACAACACGGTATGGATTGGATTCTTCTTCAAGGGTGTTAATCGCTAATTGCTTTTTTTCGCTTTCATCGCGGCTGTTTACCGACACTAATTTTTCTTCGCTAAATGCTTCCTGCAATTCAAGAACAAAATTTTGGAGAGACACATTTTGCGCTTCCAAATACTGAAATAATCTTTGCAATACACTGTTGCTTTCACCAATTTTTATTTTTTCTAATTGAAGAATAGAAAGAGTATTGATGCCGGCTATAAATTGTTTCAAAAACGCTTCGCTTTCTTTAATTGTTTTTGATTTAAATAAAATAACGGGCTTGATAAAAAGGCCCCATTTCTGAAAAACTTTGTATCGGTATTGGCTTAATAAAACAGCCTGAAGAGCCCGCTCAAAAAGCGGCTGTCCGGATTGCAATACCTTCACTTCTTTGGAATAACCTTGCTGTCTAAATTGCTTTAGAGAATAGTCGAAAATAATTTTATCGTTGTACTTAGCGGCAATCTGAGGCACCAACAAATCAACCGTAGCAGTAAACTCTAAAAGTATGTTTTTGGCATGGGTATGCAATAGCTGCCGCACCGTAGCTTCCCACGATACGAGTTCTTCTTTTTCATCAGCCGTAAGGCTCGCCTGTTTTTTTGTTTCTGCATTTATATGATGCGCTTCATCTGAAATTAATACCACCGGTTTTCCTTCAAAATCCTCCAGGGTAAGACTGTTTTCGGCCGGGTTATTTAATTGATAATGCAGCCCTTGTATGGTAGAAAAAACTAATTGAATATCGTCCTCGTTTCCCTTGTCAAAGTTGGTGCTTTCCACCAGGTTTATTTCCTTGCTTTCAATGTTAAGGACGTCATTAAAAAGGTATTTTATGGATGCAGTATTTAGAAAATTATCTTTTGTTTTTTCTATAATTGTGTTGCTGTTGACAAAGAATAAAAAGTGCCGATAACCCTTTTGGTACAGGTACAAGATAAGGCCCGCCATCACTACTGTTTTTCCACTGCCTGTAGCCATGTGAAACAATAATTGTAATGGCTCTTTAGCGGTTGCGTTATAATTCGTAAAATAATAAGCAAATCTTCCAAATGCTTCTTGCTGATAAGAACGTTTGCCAAGCGAAGGCCTTAAATTTTGAAATAAAAAAAGGGGCGCCTGCCTGCGGAAAAAATCCTCTCCTTCGGTTTGCTGTAGTGTAGTTAACTGCTGGTGCAGCGGGGGCTGGCTCATGATCAATAATACCCTTTTTGGTGAAGGACAGCACCTGAAGTCCACAGGCTTTTAATCATACAAATATCAAAAGGTAAAAAAGAAGAAGAGCCATCTTTATTGAGTATCTCCGGGCATATCATTGTATTTCCTTTTCGTTGGCAGCGTACCGTTCCTGTGGAACCAATAAGCAGTTCACCGATTTTATATTTTTCTTGCAAAAAAGGAATATTCAAAATCACTCCTTTTATAAATCCGTTAATAGAGGCTATATTATTTTTATCTCCATCCATCACCCCATACACGAGGTAGTCCGCTTTTATTTTGTAAAATTCGGACTCTATTCTATTTTCATTCGGGTGGTTGGCTCTTCTAAATCGTAAGGTGGCATCGCTAAATTGTGCATACTTTTTTTCTCTAAATCGTTCTTGCACAGTTATGATTTTTCCATCCGCATTTTTAAAAGTATAATCAATTCCTTCATTGAGATCCTGGTGTAAGGCTTGGTCTTTTGCTACGTCTATTAATTGCCACCCAATTTTAGAATATATTTTAGGAAGAGCATGGTGCAAGTGTACGTGATCTGTAAATTCCCTGTCGGATAAGTAGCCGGCCATTACTTAATTTTTAAATCATAAAATGCAGCATTTAATTCCTTTTCCATTGCGGGCACCGCATAGTCTTCATCTTCTATTTCTGCATATGGCAAATACAAAAAATTTAAGTCGAGTATAGCCATCAGCACCTCTTTCTTTTCATCAATAGTTAATAATTCAAATTCCTTTTTATATTTTGTAAATGCGTGTCCATCTACATTATAATTGATCCTGCTTTTCTTCCCAATTTCTTCGGATAATTTGGTTAATTGTTCACTGGTTGTGGCAT
>JBDSBL010000098.1:0-6580 GCA_039921625.1 Chitinophagaceae bacterium | reverse complement strand
TTAGCAATTGCCTTATTACGTTACCATTGGGCACAATCGATAGTTATGCGTTTTTAATTAAAAAAAAAGAAGCCCGGCGCTGCGAACCGGGCTCTGTACATTTTAAATTTAACGTGCTTTTTTCTTGGGATCTGCTTTCTTCTGTGCAGAGCTTTTCTTTTTAGTAGGCTTATTCTTCCTCGGTTCAACTGTCTTTTTCGGCATAAAAATAATTTAAGGTTAGTGAATTGTTTACTCATGGCTGCAGAGTATTTCGTCACGTTCTTTTATGTTGTCCTTTCAGATGTGGCAACTGTACAGCCAGAATTTAAGTAGCCAAAGATATGGCTATAAGGATAAATACGATATTTGATAAAGGTTAACCGCTGTGGCTTATTGTAAACCTCTTAACGGAATTGTTGTAGTTCTAATTAAGTAAATGCAATAGGTTGAAATCTCAATATCCACAATATAAAACCAATAGGAAATGTTTATGGCGAGTAAATCAAGTTATTAAATATTTTCACAAAAAATACCAACAACGTTGAGAAATGCCACTAACATCCATAATGCAATAGCAGGACTTAAATAAGAATTCATTTATATATTACCAAGATTGGAAAGGGCATCCTACTGCGCTGCCTTAATGCGCTGCATCCAGCAAAGCCCCATTTCGTTAGTTATCATTTTTTTAAAGTCACGCACCAAGACACAAACCGAAACTTATAAATTCGCATTAAATAATAAATAGAATGAATGATAAAATAACGGTGACTGTTACAATAAATGCAGACGCAGCCAAAGTTTGGAATTATTACACCAAACCGGAACATATTACAAAATGGAATTTTGCTGACCCATCTTGGCAATGCCCAAAAGCAGAAAATGATATGAAAGTTGGTGGTGTATACTTTGCAAGAATGGAAGCAAAGGACGGAAGTTTTGGCTTTGACTTTATTGCGAACTATACAGAAATTATTGACCGCAAACAATTCACTTACGAATTTGGAGGACGTACGGCAACAATAAAGATTAAGGCATTAGAAAATCAAACAGAATTAGAAGTTATATTTGATCCAGAAAAAGAAAATCCAATTGAAATGCAAAAAGGTGGTTGGCAATCCATTCTTAACAATTTCAAAAATTATGTAGAAACTAATTAATAAATTAAATAAATAATTATGGCACTAATTAATCCTTACATAAATTTCAACGGAAATGCGGAAGAAGCATTCAATTTTTACAAATCTGTATTTGGTGGCGATTTTGCTATGATCATGCGATTTGGAGATATGCCAAACCCCAATATTACAGAAGCAGAAAACAACAAAATAATGCACATAGCATTACCTATTGGTAAAAACATATTAATGGGAAATGATGTTCCTGAATTTATGGGACGAGTAAATGAAAATGAAAACAGATCGAAAATTGCAATAAGTGCTGAAAGTAAAGAAGAAGCCGATAAATTATACAATGGCCTTTCAGAAGGTGGACAAATAGAAATGCCAATTGCCGATAGTCCCTGGGGTTCCTATTTTGCTATGTTTAGAGATAAATATGGTATAGAATGGACAGTTGATTTTGACCCAAAATACAATGGCCAAACAGGAAAATAAAAACAATGAACAGCTAGTATCCGTTTAGCTAAAGGGTGGTTATAATGCTACATTCAACTTTAGATTTTAAACTAATGTTTGATGCAAATTTGAAGTTATGTGCTTCAATTTCTGTCACTTCGCCATACCGTTAGCGTTGGCTGAATTACCCTAGCACAACTTTATAGAAAAAATTCTAGGAAAAAAGGATACCTGGTAAAAGTTCTGGTTAGATCACCGGATAAACTTGGTGATTTAAAAGAAGAAGTGATCGTAATTAATGGCGACTTAATTGATAGCTTAGCAGTGGAACAAGCTTTACAGGGAAGTGTTGCTGTTATCAATGCTGCAGGTGGTGCAAAGGAACCGGACCAGTTTTCAAAATTTCAACAAATAGGTAAGATATTAACAGAGCAGATGAGAAAATTTGGCATTAAGAGCCTCATTAATATGTCGGGTGCAGTTATGAATCTTCCATCTGAAAAATTGGATTTAAAAAGAATAATAATGAAAATATTTGTGCTCATTATTTTCAAACAAATAAAGCTGGCGCAAGATGCAATTCTACCCATAATAATAAACGATAAAGAACTTTCCTGGACTTTTGTTCGTGCAGCAATGATTTCTAAAAAAAGAGGAATCGGAAAAGTATTAGCCAGTGATAAACGAATGCCTGGCACCACCATAATGCTGGAAGATCTGGCAAAATTTATAGTGGAACAAATCACAACAAAAGACTGGATTATAAAAGCGCCATTTGTTGCTTCAAAATAAATGGGTTTGCATTATTTGGCGGACGAATATTTCTTCCTTTATTTTTGTTAGCAGCTGATCCTATTATTTGTAAAATATCAAAAAAGACGACACTCTTTTATAATTTACACTTTAATGAAAAGAGCAACTTTTAGTATCATATTATCCATTTCAATTCTTACAACTTACGCTCAATCTGCAGATGTCATTGTTAGCTTTGACGCAAAAGCAACTCATTTTACACAGAGTCTTCCCATAGGCAATGGACGTTTGGGAGCCATGATGTTTGGTGATCCCAACCGGGAGCGGATTGCACTCAATGAAATTTCTTTATGGTCAGGAGGACCTCAAAACGCAGACAATGATAAAGCGAATCAATTTTTAAAGCCTATTCAGGATTTACTATTAACGGGTCAAAATAAGAATGCTCAAATCCTTTTACAAAAACATTTTGTAGCAAATGGAGTAGGGTCTGGTTTTGGAAACGGAGCCAATGAAAAGTATGGTGCGTTTCAAACTTTGGGAGACCTTAATATTCAATGGCAGGATACTTTATCTAAGGTATTTAACTACCATAGAATTCTCAATCTTGAAGAGGCCAAAGCAACTACAAAATTTTCCCGTAAGGGTATCAATTTTACAGAAGAATTGTTTGCAGACTTTGTCAATGACTTGTTGTGGGTAAAATTCAAAAGTGATCAAAAAGGAGGACTTAACTTTCGCATTTCATTAGATAGAAAAGAAAATGCATCCGCTGATGCAAAGGGTCAAAAATTAATTCTCATAGGTCAATTACCTTCCGGCAAAGACAGAGGAATGCAGTTCGCTGCCATAGTAGAACCTCTAATAAAAGGTGGAAAAATTACTGTAGAAGGAAATGATTTGGTTATTAAAAATGCTACTGAATGTACATTAAAACTATCCGCTGTCACTAATTATGATTTTAAAAATGGAGGCTTGTCGGAAGTAAATGTGCTTCAAAAAGCAATTAGTTTGCTTTCAGTTGCGGCTAATAAATCCTTTGAAACTGCATGGAAAAACAGTTCTAAAGTTTATACCAAATACTTTGATGCGTGCAGGCTCCAATTGCCCGAAAAAAAAGAGGTAAATAGTCTTACCACCAATGCGCGACTTATCAGGTATTCAAATGGAGAAAGTGATCCGCAATTACCGGCTTTGTATTTTAATTTTGGCCGTTATCTATTAATTTCTTCCTCGCGGCAAGGCTTGCTGCCGGCAAATTTGCAAGGGCTTTGGGCAACAGAATATCAAACTCCCTGGAATGGAGATTATCATTTAAATATTAATCTGCAAATGAACTATTGGCCGGCAGAAGTTACCAATTTGAGTTCGCTATCTGAACCACTTTTTCGCTTCACTCAAAACCTAATGCCCAATGGGCGAAAAACAGCAAAAGCATATTATAATGCGGAAGGCTGGGTGGCCCATGTGATCTCTAATCCTTGGTTCTACACGTCACCCGGCGAAGGTGCAGATTGGGGATCCACTCCAACAGGTGGGGCATGGCTTTGTGAGCATATTTGGGAGCATTACCGGTTTACAAAAGACACTCTTTTTTTAAAAAAATATTATCCGGTACTAAAGAGTGCAGCGCAATTTTTACAATCCATTTTAATTCAAGAACCGAAACATGGTTGGTTGGTAACGGCCCCGTCCAACTCACCTGAAAACACATACATTACTCCAGATGGATTTCGAGGCCAAACGGCTATGGGACCTACCATGGATATGCAGATCTGCCGGGAACTTTTTAATGCGTGTATCAACGCCGCAACGGTTTTAAAAACGGATGAAGTTTGGAAAACCAAACTAACAGAATTGATTTCAAAACTTGCACCCAATGAGGTAGGAGCAGCGGGAGATCTTAATGAGTGGGTAGATGATTGGAAAGATGTGGAACCACATCACCGCCACACTTCTCATTTGTATGGATTATATCCTTATGATGAAATTACTCCCTGGCGTAATCCGGAATTAGCTATGGCGGCAAAGAAGACGCTTGAAATGCGTGGCGATGAAGGAACCGGCTGGAGTAAGGCCTGGAAGATTAATTTTTGGACACGCCTTGGAGATGGGGATCATGCATTTTTGTTACTGAAGCAATTGCTCAAACCGGTGGTAAATAATGGGAAACCGGTGCAGGGAGGCGGCACTTATCCCAACTTATTTTGTGCACACCCGCCATTTCAAATTGATGGAAATTTAGGCGGTACTGCAGGCATTGCAGAAATGTTGCTGCAAAGTCATGGTGAACATGAAATCATTCGGTTCTTACCGGCACTTCCTTCCGATGCAGACTGGCGTTCGGGACGTGTAACGGGTTTAAAAGCGAGGGGCAATTTTGAGGTAGAAATGGTTTGGAATGAGGGGAAACTTTCTTTCGCTAAAGTACTGTCTGTAAAAGGAGGCAGTTGCCAAATACTTCTTCCAATGGGGATGAAAATCACAGATCAAAAAGGCAATCTAATTGAACCTATCGGAGAAGAAAGAATTGTAAAATTTAGCACGAGTTCAGGAATAGAATATTTTGTAAAATCAAAATAGAGTTACCCAATATTTTTTTGTAATATAAATAAGGGAATTTTTAAAACACGTAAAAAATTAAACTTAAGATTAGATTACAAACTAATAATTCTACTTTCTAACCAATTTATACCATGTCTCACAATAATCACCGGCGGTCACCTATAGAAATTGATAAAGAAAAATTCAAAGAAATTGGCCACCATTTAATTGATGTGCTCGCGGATTTTTATGACTCTATGAATGAAAAATCTGTGACCACAGGTGAAACTCCAAACCAAATACAAGCAATTTTAGGTAATGATTCTTTACCCGAAAACGGCACTTCTGTTTCAGAATTAGTTACTAAAACTGCTGATTTATTACTCAATCATTCATTGCTCAACGGGCACTCAAAATTCTTTGGCTATATAACATCTTCCCCATCTCAAATAGGCGCTTTGGCGGATATGCTGGCTGCCGCTGTAAATCCAAATGTGGGTGCAAATATTTTGAGCCCCATGGCTACTGCTATTGAAAAGCAAACAGTTAAATGGTTGGCAGAATTTATCGGCCTTTCACCAAACTATTCAGGGCTATTAGTGAGTGGAGGCAATATGGCAAACGTAACAGGTTTCTTAGCAGCAAGAACCGCTAAAGCTTCAAAAAGTTTAAAGGAGAATGGTTTAGCGAGCAGTGACTCAGAAATGATTTTTTACTGCTCCAAAGCAACGCATACTTGGATTGATAAAGCAGCTGCACTATTGGGGCATGGTTTAAAAGCTATTAGATGGATACCAACTGATGACAATAATAAAATGAACACCAATGTATTGTCACAAACAATTAGCGATGATTTAGAAAAAGGTAAAAAACCTTTTTTAGTTATCGGCAATGCCGGTGATGTAAGCACGGGTGTGGTGGACAATCTTGCCGCCATTGCAGCTATATGCAAGGATCATGATCTATGGTTTCATATAGACGGGGCTTATGGAGTACCGGCAGCAGTAGTTCCGGAATACAAGGATTTATTTAAGGGCTTAGAACAAGCAGATTCCATTGCACTCGACCCGCATAAATGGCTTTATGCACCGCTGGAAGCCGGATGTCTTTTAATAAAAAATCCGCAACACCTGATAGATACTTATAGTGCACATCCTGTGTATTACAACTTTGAAAATTCGGTGGATGAACCAACGCTTAATTATTATGAATATGGCTTTCAAAATTCAAGAGGTTTCCGCGCTTTAAAAGTATGGATGGCCTTACAGCAGGTAGGAAAGAATGGCTATATAAAAATGATCAATGAAGATATCGAGCTTTCCAAACTATTGTTTGAAGGGGCACAAAATCATGAAGAGCTGGAAGCAATAACCCAAAACCTAAGCATCACCACATTTCGTTATGTTCCTCTTAATTATGTGCAAGACGAAACACCAGGCGATACTTATCTCAACCAATTGAATGAAAAATTATTAAATGAATTGCAACAAGGAGGCGAAGTGTTTTTATCTAATGCCGTTATCGGGGAAAAATATTGCTTGAGAGCTTGCATTGTCAATTTTAGAACCTCAGAAAAAGACATTCATGAGGTAATTGAGATAATTGTTCGGGAAGGAAGAACGCTTAATGAAAAATTCTTAAAAGCGGCTATAATCGCTTAAAACCCTTGCCTAGTATTAAGTGATCCGGATTGGATTCGAACCAATGACCTACTGCTTAGAAGG
>JBDSBL010000097.1:0-15641 GCA_039921625.1 Chitinophagaceae bacterium | reverse complement strand
GACACCGTTGATCTTATTTATGAAAAATTAAATAATTGAATCTCGGCCAATGACCGACACAAGAAAAATGATTATGGAAAGTTCCTGTGCCCATACAGTCAATTATCTTTTATTGGATAAGGGAAGTTTTGGAATATAGAAAAGTTATGAACTAATCTTAGATTGTTAGAAGTCATGCTGACAGCCTCGTAACTAACTTTAGCAGAGGACCACCACCATGTTGTTTCGAAAGTTTTAGGAAGTCATTTCACAACAAAAACATCGCGTTAACGGCTATCAGTAAATGTATCCACCCATTTAGAAAGACGTATTAAAGTTCTTATCTTCAAAATAAGAATCAGAAATAAAAAGTACCGAGTTGGATATTTTAAATTTTCTAAAGCAACTAAGGTTAGCGGACAGAAACTAAAATTGATACTGCAAAATTTCTACTAAAAATGATACCGGTTCTGATTAAAGACATACTGCCAAATGCCGCATTGGAAAAGTATGTGCGCATGTATCAAGTGTTTCGTTTTGTATTTGATAAAAATATAATTCCTCCTATAAAGCACCACTATCCCAGACCAGAGCATTGCATTACCTTTTATATTAAAGACGTCCAGAAATTTAAATATTCAGGAAATGACACGGTACATTCTTATCCACAATGTATTATTAATGGGATGCACACTACTCCTGTTTTCAGATACGGAGGAAACGATTTCCTGGCTATTAAAGTAGTTTTACGGCCTGCTGTTTTATACCAATTGTTACGGTTTCCATTAAAGGAGCTTACCAATACGTTCATTAATGCAGAAGATATTTGGGGTGATGAAGTACGATCAGTGTGCAACCGGTTAAAAGAATTAGAAGATTTGCCGGAAATGATTACCGTAATTGAACGTTTTATCAAACGGCAAATAATAAAAATAAAAACAGATTTTGAACTTATTGATAAAGCATCTGATTTACTTTTTCACAATGAAAATAAGGTCTCTGTTGATTGGCTTGCCAATCAATCTTGTTTGAGCGTCCGGCAGTTTATTAGAAAATTTGAAGAAAGAATTGGGATCAGTGCCAAAACTCTTGCACGCATCATTCGTTTTGATAAGGCTTATAGAATGAAAAATCGCCACCCGGAATATGATTGGTTATTTATAGCCATCTCATGCAATTATTATGACTATCAGCACATGGTAAAAGACTTCAAAGAGTTTTCCAATCTCACACCCAACTCTTTAAATGAATTAGAATTGATTGCTCCGGAACGCAGCTTCGGATTTTCCTATCTAACGTAAAATGTCACTTTTTTACCACTAAATCTTTGGTGAGTGTAAGTAAGTTTACCTGCAAACAAATTGACAACATCAAAAGATTTAAATATGGAACGTCGAAATTTTATTTCTACCACTGCGATAGGTCTTTCGCTTTTACATTTTCCAGCTTTTGCATCTGCTCAAAATAAAAATAATGGCGACATGCTACAACCCTTTTATATCCCTCCGCAGGAACCGCTAAAGCCTGGCCCCGGCAATGTGGATATACGTACCCTCATTCATTCCAACCAAACTAGTAAGCAGTTTTCAAATGTGGAAGTTGCTGTAGGAGCAAAACAAATGGGCCCCTCGCCGCATATGCATAAAAATTTAGATGAACTGATGTATGTGCTTGAAGGCACTGCTACCGTATTGATTGGAAAAGAAGTATACGAAGTACAAGCTGGTGGTTGGAATTTTCGTCCAAGAGGCATTATACATTCTTTCTGGAATGCAGGTGATACTCCATTGCGGTTTATAGATTGCTTCTTCAATCAAAACTTTGAAGATTATTTGGAAGAATTATTTCATAAAATAATTCCCTACATGGTTAAAAATAATTTAACGCCAGCTACTCCTGAAATTGCGAAAAGAATTGATGTTCTGGATAAAAAATTTGGTGTTACCTGGTTTCACAATCAACGACAGGCTATCATTGATAAGTACAAACTAAAGGGCTAAATTTTAAGCCGGAATAGCTTCCTACAATTAAAGAAAACTGCAGATACAGCACACCACTGTAAGTGCCGAAAGATTACTGTAAAAGCAACCGAATAGTAAAGCGACGCAAATGGGGCCACGTTGCCTATACCGCTTTTGCTTAATGGGCTTTGAATTTGGGAAAGTCACGATATTTACAGAACATAAATAAAATAAAGTGGCTAAACTTATTGCAGCAATCAACATGACGGTCGATGGATATTGCGACCATACGGTCATTATTCCCGATGAGGAGATACACCAGCATTATACTGACCTTTTAAATAGTGCCGGCACTATTTTATACGGCCGAAAGACATATGAACTGATGAAATTTTGGCAACCATTTATCACCCAACCAAGCGGTGATCCATCACATGATGAATTTGCCATTGCCATTGATAAGATTTCTAAAATTGTATTTTCTCACACGCTTATCAATGTAGGATGGCATACGGCCTTTTTAGCAACAAGAAGCCTCAAAGCGGAAGTAGAAAGCCTCAAGCAAAAAGAAGATAAAGATATTTTAGTAGGGAGTCCGAGTTTGATAGTTGCCCTAACGAATATGGAATTGATTGATGAATTCCAACTATGCGTTCATCCGGTGATAGCAGGAAAAGGCCTGCCCTTATTTAAAGAGATTTCTGAAAAATTAATACTTCGATTACTAAAGACTAAACCCTTTAGCGGGGGTGCTATTAATCTTTATTATCAGCCATTAAAAAAGGCTTAATCCTGAATTATCAATTTTAATAAATAAGGTAATGAGGATGCCTTAACTCTTGGAGTGTTGTGTGAATCGCATTTTAAAAAATCTACAAGAAACGCGTTCCATTTAAATAAGTTAAACAATAATTTAGAGACAAATAATCTTTCCCAAAAACCTAGCATTTATTGGCTTTGGTTACTTTGGCGTATATCACCCCAACGTATTTATCGCTACTTTTATATCCAGGCCTAGCATTCATATCAAGTTGCTGCGCTGACTAACCTCTCCCTATCTCAAAACAGTTCTTGTCCCCCCTTTCCGGCACTATAAACGTTACTAACAACTATAAGCAATGGTCAAAAACAAAACAATATTTGTAACGGGCGGAACCGGCAATCAAGGAGGCGCGGTGGCTAGAAGTTTGGTACAGCAAGGCTTTGTGGTAAAAGCATTAACAAGAGATCCTAATTCACATAAGGCGCAATCATTAAAAAAAGTACAAATAGATGTAGTAAAGGGAGACTTAAATGATGCAAGTTCTTACAAGGAATACTTGAACGGTGTCCATGGAATCTTCAGTGTACAAACTTTTGAAAACGGAGTAGAAAAAGAAATAAAACAAGGAATAACACTAGCAACAATTGGTAAAGAGTTTGGTGTAACCCATTTTGTATATTCTTCTGTTTATGGTGCCAACCTCAATTCTGGTGTACCGCACTTAGCCAGCAAATGGGAAATTGAAAATAGCATAAAACAACTTGGATTACCATTTACCATTATCCGACCCACCTCGTTGTTCGAAAATTTTTTAATACCTCAAGTAAAAAAAGGAATCTTAAAAGGAAAGTTGGTACAACCCATTAATAAGGACACAGTGCAGCAGTACCTAGCGGCGTGGGATATTGGCCAGGCTGCTGCCAACATATTTTCAAATCGTGAATTGTATTTAGGTAAAACAATACCGTTGGCTACGGAGCAATTAACCCCACAGGAAGTGGCAGACGCATTTACAAAGGCGCTTAACAAAACGATCACCTACCAAAAGTTGCCTCCTCTTATTACAAGAATTTTCCTTGGAAAGGGCCTATATAAAATGTTTAACTGGATGAATGAAAAAAGCGTTTTTTCTATGGACGATGTAACGGCTGCCCGCAAAGAAATTCCAAACTGGACAAGTATCGAAGACTGGATAAAGCAACATTTTATTAGTGACCATAATGTAAATGATTGATTATCCTGCATTACCATTTACTGTATTCTTTTTGCAACTATTTAGTGCCTTTATTACCTACCTAACGTTTGGCTGATTGGCTTCCCGAGCCTATTGCAGCAAGGTATATCACCTTCAACTTTACTACAGAATCCCCAGTTACCTTGAGATAATAAATTCAAATATTCTCCATTATATAACCTACTATTTAAGGCGATTATAAATCAGGAAAACAACAAATAAAATATGAGGAATCAGGAATCAATAAACAGAGTAGCCCGGCTAGGATTTTTATTCTGGATTATTAAAATATTTTCCACCACAGTGGGAGAAACAGCAGCAGATTATGTTTCGGTAAATTTAAACCTGGGCTTGGTACTAACTACTGTAATAATGGGTATCATCACAATAGCCGCTACCATTTGGAATTTCAAACAAAAAAAATACGTCCCTCCTGCCTACTGGTTATTAATCGTGATGATGAGTATTATAGGAACATTGATAACGGATCTTTTGGTGGATCAATTAAACGTGTCGCTTTTGGTTTTAGATATTGGGTTTAGTATTGCCATGATACTGCTATTTTATCTTTGGTACAAAAAAGAACATTCACTTTCCATCCATTCTATAAACAACGATAAAAGAGAAATTTTTTATTGGCTAATCGTGCTCACCACTTTTGCATTGGGCACCGGGGTTGGAGATACTGTTTCTGAATATTTAAATTTTGGTTACTTACATTCCTTAATTCTTTTTGGTTCCATTTTTATTTTATCGGGAGTTCTTTATTATTTCAAAATAATAAGTGGTGTGTTGGCGTTTTGGATCGCCTTTATTGTGACACGTCCTATAGGTGCCTCACTGGGAGATTTATTTATCCAATCTCCAAAAGAAGGAGGATTGGGTATATCAGTAGGGGTGATTAACATTATGTTTTTTATTGTAATAATCACCTCTGTAGTGTACTTAACAATGCAACACCGCACAGAAAATGTGGAGACTTCAAATGATGTACTAACTTCTTAAATCAACTGGAGTAATATAATAGGAACACTTTGGACATAAGTGTTCCTTTTTTTCCAACCCTTAATAGTTATTATGTACTGATGTAATGAATTGCTATTATTTCTCTAATTTGTTTTGCCTTCCCTTGTGGTAAATAAGAATTAATTTTCCACCGCTCTTTACGTTTACCATGCTACTTCCAAAAACCAAAACTAAAATCTCCCGGATTCTTCCATTTGGTATAATATGGTTTTTATTCAGTATTATTTTTGCGCAGCTACAAAAAGGAATTATAGGCAATCTTTCTTACTACCCTGCCACGGGTAGTCCTTATGATTTTAGTAAAAATATTATTATCATTCCTATAGCCGGCCTCATTACCGGATTGCTGATTGGCACCATGGAAATAGTTTTTTTCAACAAACTTTTTGTTAGAAAAAGCTTTAGTGAAAAAATAAGTTACAAGTCGCTAATCTACCTGGCTGTAAATATTTTATTTCTCTTATCCACCTCACTTATAATTAATTTCTTTACCACAGGGTTTAATATAGTAGCATGGCAACATATCTGGATATCCTTTCACACCTATTCATTTTGGAGCATTGAAATCTATATAGCAGGCATCATTGTGATTTCCCAATTTTATACAGAAGTAAGTGAAAGTATTGGCTTGGGCGTGCTACCCAATTTCTTTACCGGCAAATATTATAAGCCTGTAGTGGAAGAACGAATATTTATGTTTTTAGACATGAAATCTTCTACCTCAATAGCAGAACATTTGGGGCACGTCCTTTATTTTAAAATGCTTAAAGAATATTACTTTGACTTATCAGAAGCTATACTGAATAGTAGGGGTGAAATATATCAATATGTTGGTGACGAGGTAATTGTATCCTGGACGATTCAAAACAATCTTGAAAATAATAATTGCATCAACTGCTTTTTTGCCATGAAAAAATCTATTCAAAAAGAGGCAAAGAAATACATTCAACATTATGGACTGATACCAGAATTTAAAGCAGCCATCCATGTAGGAAAAGTGACCACGGGAGAAATTGGTGTTATTAAAAAAAATATAATGTTCACCGGCGATGTGCTCAATACTACTGCCCGCATACAGGAGCTTTGCAATACTTATAATGTGGAGTTGCTACTATCAAACGATCTGCTGCAAATTTTAGATCTACCACCCCAATTCCAAATCAAACCATTAGGAAAAATACAATTGAGAGGTAGGGAAGAGAAGATAAATTTAGCCACCATTATACCACAACAAACTAAAATATAATTGATAAATGCGCTTTCAAAAAATAGAACCTATGCGCTGCATGTATAGATTCTATTGCGGTATAAAGATTTCTTATAAGTTAATCATGTCGCCCATTACTTCCTGTGGAGTAGTTGCAACACCCATTGCATTCACCTGGTCAAAGTAAGTATACCATCCGGCTCCTTCTACCATTACCTCAAATTCTTTGGCCGTTTCTGAGTTAGGGAAAGTCCACACAGCAAAGTAATCATAGTCCACTTTACGAAGTGTACTCTTTTCATTTTTGCCCCAACTTACAATCTCAACTCCGTTTTCCATTAGTTGTTGAATGGCAGGTCCAAGTGCTGATAGGTAGTTTCCTCTTTCTTCTTTTGACATCTCTATCCACGGTTGTTTGCACTTCCAGAGTTCAATGTAAGTAATCATTTTTTTTATTTTTATTTAGATACAAATTATTGATTTTGGAATAGGAAGCGAAACTTATCTTTTCCTCATTTCCACAGATCCGCAAATTATAAAACAGGCTTTATGAAATTTTACTACACTAATAATTGTATTCTTAATGGCAGGTTACAATGCCATCTGTCAGCAATAGTTGCAATGAAAAGCTAGCTACTTTATTACCCCCAAATTTTGCTATTACTACCATTTATAAAATAATTATTTAGTGTACTTTTCTATATGAAAACTTCCTTGAAATGGGCGTTTGTTTTAGGCTTTGTAGGTTTTATTACCTCCTTCGGGGCGCATATAGTGGCGGTTAATCTTCCTTTTTATGCTGAAAAAGTAGGTATCGGTTTAACGATGATCGGTGTGTTAATAGCCGTGTACGATTTTGCTGAAATACTTGCCAAACCTGTATTTGGTGGATTGGCAGATAAAAAAGGAATGAAAAAAGCTATGCTCGCCGGCATCATTCTGTTTATTCTTGCTTCTTTATTGTATCCATTTGTATCGCCTAAACTTTTAGTTGTTGTTCGTTTTTTGCAAGGCTTGGGAGCAGCTTCCTTGTCAGCGGTATCTCTGGCCATGGTGGGCCTCTTTTATAAAGAAAATAAAGGCAAAGCTTTTGGAATATATAATGCCATCAAAGGGGCAGGCTATGTAATAAGCCCGGTGGTAGGCGGCGCCATCGTAATGCAATCAAACTTTAGTGGAATTTTTTATGCCACAGCAGCCATTGGGGTTATTGGTTTTCTGCTGGCGCTTACGCTTCCCAATGATAAACAAAAAAGTAGCGAAGCATTTGATGATGATGATGATTTTTCCCTAAAATCCCTCATAAGTGTATTTAAAAATAGAACCCTGATGCCCTGGTTTTTAATCATCGTGATCAATATGTTTTTTGTAGGAATTCTTTTTGGCTTTTTACCAGTTCGCATTCACCAGCTAGGCTATGATGCCTTTCATACGGGGTTGTTGGTATCTGTTACTACTATTTCTTATCTGCTTATACAGCCCTTAGCCGGCTGGTTGGCAGATAAATTTAATCCGGTTATCACCTTACGTACGGGAATGCTTGTATCCTGCATTACTACTGCCCTTATTCCTTTTGTTATTGGTATTCCATTAATCATTGTTTGCATTCTGGCTGGCATTAGCATTGGTACTGTATGGACCAATTCAGATGCCTTGGTAAGTAAGCTTTCAACTGATCAAACTATGGGTGCTACCATGGGAGTAGCTGGGTCTTTTAAAGAATTAGGAGATATGATTGGTCCTTTGCTTATGGGTGCGCTTTCGCAAGCTTTAGGCTTAAAATGGGGATTTGTAATTTGTGCTCTTTTGGGTGGTGCTGCTTTATTGATTACCATTATTACCACACCTAAAAAAATGAATGGAATTGCTTAGTGAACTAGATAGTTTGGCTCGAACAGACTATTTAATAGAACAACTAATGTTGAATAAAAAGTAATAAGAAGAAAGGTCAAATTGTTTGTTTAAATAAAATAGAAATGAAAGCGATAAAAACTCAATTATGAAAGAAAAACTTGCCTTGAAATTGGATGTTTATGTCAACTATCCCGGCCATTGCGAACAAGCTTTCAAATTTTATGAAAAGCACCTTGGCGGCACCATTACTATGATGACACCACACCAACCATTGCCACCTAATTTTCCCAAAGATTGGGAAAACCCTGTTCTCCATGCACGGATGGAAGTAGGCGGACTTACACTAATGGGCGCCGATGTGCCCGGTGCTGAACCTATGCGTAGTGCCTACCTTACCATACGGTTTGACACGGCTGAAAAAGCAGAAGAGATCTATCAATTATTAGCCACGGACGGACAAATTTTTATGAAAATGGAAAAGACTTTTTTTGCCAATCGTTTTGGTATGTTGCGTGATAAATTTGGAACTTCTTGGTTACTCTTAAATGAGCAATAATTTTTAGCCAACTTATTATCCGAAACAAAGTTTAGCTAGAAAACTTTACTATCCATAAGTATCATATTATTTTCTGTTATTAACTAAATACTAGCTGCCATGAGCGACGTAAACGAAATTTTAGACTCCATTAAAACAAATAATATAGAAGCGCTGCTTCGCTATATAAATGACGATCCATTAAGGGCAGAGAGCACTACGGACCAAGGAATTTCCTTAATTCAATTTGCAGCCTATTGCAGAAATAATGAAGCCATTTCCATATTACAATCCTACAAAAAAGAAATAGACCTCTTTGATGCTGTGAGCATAGGTGAAAGGGAAACTGTCAGCCACATAATAAGTAGAGATAGAATGCAGGTTAATTCATTTTCTAAAGATGGATTTACACCTTTAGGTCTAGCTTCCTTTTTTGAAAATGTAGCCGTTGTTCTGTTACTATTAGCTAATGGTGCAGATCCAAATTTGATAGCCAAGAATGACTTTAAAGTAGCACCCCTTCATTCTGCCTGCGCTATTTTTAATTATGAAATTGCTGCTTTATTAATAAAAGGAGGTGGGGACGTAAATGCCAAACAAATGCAAGGTGTAACCCCATTACACTCAGCCGCCCACAATGGAAAAACGGATTTAGCCAAATTACTTTTAGACCATGGTGCTCTTGTAAATGCACCTATGGATAATGGGCAGACCCCACTGTTTATGGCTGAAGAAAAAGGGTTTTATGAAACAGCAGATCTTATTAAAAAGTACGGTGGAAAATAAAATTCCTTCATTACATTATATCACTCATTGCATGCCATTATTAGGTCTCATATTTTAAGGCCTCCTTGTTATACCTTCCTTTGTACTCTACCGGCGACATACCGGTTACTTTTTTAAACACTTCACGAAATGCTTTTACATCCGCGTAACCTACTGCATACATTACTTCGCTGATTGTTTTGCGGCTTGTTTCAAAAGCTTTTTTAGCAGATTCCATTTTTACCCGCTGCATATATTCTACCGGAGTGTTACCCGTAGCTTTTATAAAACGCCTATCAAAATTTCTACGGCCTACAGCAAACTTAGAAGACAAATGCGCTACGGATATTTTTTCGTGCAGTTTATTTTCTATATACAATTGCGCCTTTTTTACCGTTTCATCTTCGTGAAGTTTTTGGCCTTTAAAAATGGTAAAAGAGGATTGGCTGTCTCTATCCATTTCAATTTGAAAAACTTTAGAACAATAGATAGCTGTTTGCCGGTTGTATTTTTTTTCAATTAAGTAAAGCAATAAATTAAGAAATGAATACGCACCCCCATTGGTGTACATGCGGTTTTCATCCGTAATTAATTTCTCTGTTTGAAGGTTAACGTTTGGAAACATCAATGTAAAATCCTCCGCCGCAGACCAATGTGTAGAGCAACTATAACCATCAAGCAAACCGGTGGCTGCCAACAAAAATGCACCTGTACAAATGCTAGCTACTTCTGCACCTCCATTATATTGTTTCTCTATCCATTTTATTAAAGGTTGATTGTCCTTTATTGCTTTTCCGTAATTGTGGTTTAAAGAAGGTATAATAATAAAATCTGTTTGTGATATGGAGGAAATTTTGGTGTGTGGCTGCACAGAAAATAAACCATCATAATAAGAGATCTTTTTAGAAACACCAGCTAACTGGATGACAAATACATCTTGTTTCTTATTGCTGCTTACTGTGTCATTGTAATAAGCATTAGCCCTGGTAAATAATTTGTATGCGCCCACAACGCTGCTCAAATTATTCTCTCCTTCCGGCACCACAATAGTCATGTGTTTCATACGCTCGCTTTGCAACAAAAGTAATCATTATCCTTGTCCAAATAGACCCCTTATAATGTCCATTTTGCACCGTAGCATAACAGATAACAACCTTTAATTTTATTAAACAAATTCAAAATTTGATTCAAGGTGAATATAGGTTTTGGCTAAAAAACAAGCCACGATCTACTAATTAATGAAAAGGTTATTAAAAATAAAACAGAATAAAAAATGGATAATAAAAACTATGCAACTTCCCTGGTAGTGGATCAATCCCCGAAGAAAGTTTTCGATGCAATCAACAATGTACGTGGGTGGTGGTCAATAAATATTGAAGGCAACACCACCACAGAGGGTGATGAATTTGTTTATTTCTATAAAGATGTTCATATCTCCAAAATGAAGATCGTGACCTTAGATCCTTTCAAAAAAGTAGAGTGGTTGGTATTGGAAAATGAATTCAATTTTACCAAAGAAAAAAATGAATGGAAAGGAAATAAAATTGTCTTTCAAATTTTGGAGCAAGCCGGTCACACAAAACTATTCTTTACACAAGAAGGTCTTACACCATCTTACGAATGTTACCTCATTTGCCACGATGCCTGGACGAGCTACATTCAGGGAAGTTTGAAAAGCTTAATACAAACAGGAACGGGAATGCCCAACCCAAAAGAAGGAGGCTTGAATGAAGAATTAATCGAAAAATGGAACCTTCCTAAAAAATAAAATTATGGCCCCGTTAACCTCTAACGATTTCACTTATACTTTCCAGTCTTCCTACCCTTCTCACTTCGTTTTCAATAAATTACTAGATGTGCGTAGTTGGTGGTCAGGCTTGTATTCAGAAACCATTGACGGGGATACTGATGTGCTGGGTCAGGAGTTTACTTTCAGGGCCGGTGGAGGGGCGCATTATTCAAAACAAAAACTGGTGGAACTTATTCCTAACAAGAAAATAGTGTGGCAGGTAATGGATAGCACCCTTAGTTTTCTTACTAATAATAAAGAATGGAGCGGAACAAAAATTTGTTTTGATATTATTGAACACCCCCACACCACCAATGTGCACTTTACCCATATTGGTTTAGTCCCAAACATTGAATGCTATGGCAGTTGCTCCCATGCATGGACTCAATACTTGCAGCAACTGGCATTGGCTTTATCAGCTCCATGACGCGATAGTATTACCTTTTGGCTACTGGTCCAATTTGAATACCAACTGATGGAGAATTGCTGGCAATAAAAGGCCATCCATCTATGGTATAATTAATTTTATCGACACACATTTTCCGTAAGTGGCGGTCAGTATTTTTTACATACCTATCCTTCGTATCTACTGCATGATAAAACATCCAGTCATCACCCGAAGCATCGGTGACAATACAGCATTGCCCGGGAGAATCCCACTGATCATTTCCTTGTAGTATAATGTGATTGCCTGGTATTTTTATAAATTCTTTTAGCGGATCGTCGGACCAAAAAACAGAAACTGCATAGCCATTTGGGGCCCAGGTGTCATCACCCGAAACATACATATAATACCGGTCAAATGTTGCATGATACATTACAAAAGCACCTTCCCGCAAGCGTTCAAATGGCATCTTCTCATTCGGCCGCAATACAATTTTTGGATCATGTAAAAAAGACCTTCCATCTGCCGAAAGCGTTACTGCTCTTATTGGTTCGTGTGCTGATCCATAATACAAAAACTGTTGGCCACTTTTTGGATCTGCAAAGAAACAAGGATCTATCATTTGATAGGTAGAACCTGCATGCCGGGAAAGTGGATATCCAATATCAATAAAATCGGTTGGTGTAGGGCTGGTGGCCATAGCCAGGCACATTCCGTCTTTTGAATCCGGCTCCGCTGCATAATACAAACGAAATTCACCATTAAAAAAATGCACGTCCGGCGCCCAAAATTGATGGCAGTTTTGGGCCCATACCGGTGGTTTGGCCAAGGCACCTTTGGCAGTGGACCAATGAATAAGATCCCCGGACTGGCGCACTAAAATATTATTAAGGGTTGGAGAAAAAACATCGTGCGTGGCATACGCAAAATATCCTTTGCCCTGTACAAATAAAAGTGATGGATCAGGAAAATCAGCGTCAATAAGTGGATTGGTATAAAGAGGATGGTCCATAAAAAAATATCCCTTTCAATGTAGTTTAAAATTAAGTGGCTCCCCTTTATTAATGATGCTTATTCTTTCCGCATCATGGATTATGATATAATAAATTGTAAATTAGTGATTGCCGAAGCCTATCTAACCACTCTCCCGCTCTACCCCTTGTAGCTCGCAATTTCTAACAACTACTATTATCATTTTACTTATGATGAAAAAAGAAGATTGGGACAAACTTTGCAGGAATATATATGAACGAAACTGTATCCTGCTATTAGGTTCTGAGTTTCCGCTGGAGCAAAAGGACGCACCTGATGGCACTACCTTTGCCAAACTCCTCTCTGCTAAAATGAAAGAGGAAATTGTAGGATTTGACCGGGCGCCCCAATCCATTATTAAAAATATTGATGAACGTGAACTATCGCAGCTGGCCTGTGATTACATCAACTTTAAGCAAACAGACAAAAAATTATCGAGGGAAGATTTAGAAACTTTCCTTGGTGATTGCTTAACGGATATAGAAGGAAACGTACAATCAAAAACCTTTCAGCAATTAGCGTCGCTTCCTTTCAATTTTATTGTAAATACTACGTACACTAATTTCTTTTTCAATCAATTTAAAAGTCTTAATAAAAGCCCTGAAACGGCCTACTACAATTTTAAAGGAGATAAGGTGGACCTTGTCAATTCCATTACCACAGATGAATTGGGTACAGAATTAAATCCATTTATTTATAACCTTTTTGGTTCAGTAGATGATGCAGCCTCCCTCGTCATTTCAGAAAATGATTTGGTGCAATTCGTGATCAACATCATTTCCAAAAATCCTGGATTACCGGCAAATGTAAAAAGCGAATTGGCCAACCAGGACAAATGTTTCTTGTTTATTGGCTTTGGATTTTTGGCCAAAAACTGGTACTTCCGCATTTTACTTCAGGCACTGGAAAGCAACAACAAAGGCCGTATGTCCTATGCCTTGGAATGTATCAACGATATCCAAAATGACGAAGACCCAACTGTTCTTTTTTTTAGAGATGAATTAAAAGTGAGTCTTTATTATTACAACCAACAAGAGTTTATTGATACGCTTACCACCACTTATAATGCTTATGCAGAAAAAAGAAAAGCGACAGGTGGAGACAAAGTTGTTTTAAATGATGCACCCAAGGCGTTTATTAGTTATAAGAGCGAAGACTTCGTATTCGTGAATGATGTTTGTCAAAAATTAAAACAGCAAGGCATAAATGCGTGGCTAGACCGGGAAAGGCTACAAGGAAAGTGGGAGCCGTCTATAGCCGCTGAAATTACTAATTCAGATGCTTTTATTTTGATGCAAAGCCAACAGGTAAAAAATAACCCGGTCAATTATGTAAACGTAGAAATCAAACAGGCATTGGATAAGGCACGTTACTTCCAACCCGAATCTGATTTTATATTTCCTACCTACATTGATTCCACCCAATCACTGCTGACTGATTACCCTTTGCTTTCCCAGATCAACTCTTACAACCTAAGTAATCCGGAAACCATAGAACAGTTAGCCAAAGACATAAAACGTAGTTACGAGCGCAACAAAAGAAAAAGGGCTGCATGAACCAACCAATTTCTAAACCAAAACGCTTTCCCGGAGTAGCTTCTTTTGAAGATGATGCACTTGCCAGTGAATTGTTTTTCGGGAGAGAAATGGAAAGTCAAAAATTACTGCACAACATTTTAGCTGAAAGTCTTGTGGTGGTATTTTCTTATTCCGGCTATGGCAAAACATCTTTGCTGAAAGCAAGTGTATTTAAAAAATTGCGAGAAAAAAATTTTTATCCGGCATTGATCCGGTTTAATAAAAAAGAATTCGAGCCACAAAAACTAATTAAAACAGAACTTCTAGCTATAGATGAAAATGAAGGGTATGAAGTCATTCAAAAAAGTACCACACCGGACTTAAAAGACTTTTTTAAAGGCCTTGAAATTTGGTCAAACGAGGACAAATTATTAACGCCTGTACTGGTGTTTGATCAGTTTGAAGAATTGTTTACGTTGGAACACAACAGGACCTATCTCGCTTCTTTTTTTGAAGACCTGGCAGTTGTTTTAAAAGAAAGTAAAGAGTCTGAGATGCCGCTCAAAATGGTCATTTCTATCCGGGAGGATTTCTTAGGTCATTTGGAAAAAATGGCGACTAATATTCCAAATGTATTTACCACACGTTTTCGTTTGGAAGCCCTAAAAAAAGACGCGGCCCGAAAGGCTATTACAGAGCCTGCAAGCAAAGTATTACCCGGTGTCACCTTTGCTTCCCCGCCTTTTACTTTTTCAGAAGAAAGCATTGATCAGTTGCTTGAATTTTTATCACGAAAAATGATAGAAGGTGCCTGGCGGCCCGACGATGATATTGAACCTATTCAATTGCAAATCATTTGCAGTGAATTAGAGAACAAAGTGATACAAGGCGACATCAAAGCAGATCCAAATGGAGAGGTGGTGATTGATCCGGTGGACTTTAATGGTATGGATGGTCTCCAAAACATTATAGCTCACTTTTATGATCAGCAAATTGCCAAAGTACAAGCCCAATTAAATCTTAGTTATGGGGCGGTTACTGCTTTGAAGGAAGTGATAGAAACCGGGCTCATAGCAGGTATCCGAAGAGTGCCGCTGGCATACGACTCTCTGATAAGCAGGCCGGGAGTAACTAAAGAAGCCATTGATCTTTTGATTGAAAGCAAGTTGCTAAAGCTCGAAAGCCATCATGGAAATGACCTGGTGGAAATAAGCCATGATACCTTGGTGGATCCTATTTTAAAATCATTGCACTCGAGACTTGAAACAGAAAAAAAAGAAAGAAGAAGAAAAAAAATAATCCGTTATTCTGCTATTGCTTTTTTTGTACTTGCCTTGCTTGCTTACATTATAAATTCCATTTTCAGTGCTAATACAGCCAAGCAGGAAAAGTACTATTATGCTGCATTAATGGGAGGCCGCGAAAACCCAACACTCGGTTATCAGATTGCCCTTGATGGAGAAAAAGTTGGTAACACGACAGATAAATTAAAAGCCCTGCTCGACCAGTTCCGTTTTGGTAAATACGCCTACATTACCAACAGTTTTTCTATGGAAGGAAAGTTCATCTCTGCATACATATCCAAGGAAGGTGG
>JBDSBL010000096.1:0-9917 GCA_039921625.1 Chitinophagaceae bacterium | reverse complement strand
GTTGATTGCCGGTGGGCGGTGGAGCGCTACCCCTGCGGGTGCTACGGCGCTGAGCGGCTGCATCCATTGACATAGATGCAATAAGCACAAACAACACGGTAATTTTTATAACTGGATTTTTCATATTGTTCTACTTAATTATTGAATGTTATAAAGTAAAGCTGGCAAAGCACGGCTTCTTCCGTCAGGGCCTACGGCACGAATATTTTCAATCGTAACGATTCCACCTGGTTTCATCCGGTTAATGATGCTCCTTGCTCTTGGGCTCCACGTGTTGCCAGTACAAGGTGCTTCATCAATTCCTCCATCTTCTGCATCTCCAATAACTGTAAATGCAGTTACTGAATATTTCAATTCAAAAGGAAAATCTTTAATACCTGCGCCTACACCTGCTTGTGAACGGAACGCTCCGGCGTTGATTCGGGAACCGGAAGGCATATTGCCTACGCTAGCTACAGGATCAGGAATGCTACGTACCCTAAATACTTGCTGACCAGCTGTTTTTCCCGCTACGTTGACCACAATTTTGCAATCGTCGGTTTGGGTGCTTACCCGTGCAATATATTTTCCCGGACCTACTTTCGTTAAAGAACCGCCACCACCAACAATTGATGGATTTAGTTGCTCTGCACCACCGCTTGCTGCTATACTTACTGGATTATCAACACCTATATACAACACGTTCATTTTATCCAATGAAATAGCTGTAGCTGATTGGCCCACAGTATATTTTGCTTCCGTTTGAAATGTTTTGCGGTTACCATCCTGATCCACATAATTAATAACAACCGGAACGGAACCACTTCCTACACCACCAACATTTACTGTTTTTGATGCTACACCATTCACTACTTGTGCTCCGCTACCTCCTATTGAGATCGTAGGCTGCGCTGCTGAGTTAAACGCTCCAACACCGGCAGTTATTGTTAGTTCCTGCCCGGGCATTAAGTAATTTGTGCTTTGACCAACGATTGGGGCAAATTGGTCAAACTTTACTTCTACCTGACCTACTTGCTGATGGCAAAAGGCAACCACTTTATTTTCAGATGTTTTTACGTCGTTTTGAAATTTGCTTAAAATAGTAATTGCTGCAACGGTTGGTACCATTTGAAAGTAAGCATCCTGCCAGGTTTTATTCGCTTTGCTTTGTACCGGTGGAGGATTTACATCTATCTGCAGTGAGTTCTCAAACTCTTTTGCAATTAAAGGATCAATGTTCAACAATGCTTGCTTATAATCTTTTAATTTTTGCTGTAATTTTTTTCCTTCCCCTTCTGTTACCATTATTCGGGTAGCAATATCAAGATTATCTTGTTTAAAATTGGAATCACCGTTTTTAGCAGGATCAAATTCAGCTTCTTTCAAGATACGCATTCTGATGCCTTCAATGTATGAGTTCATATCATTTGTAAGCGTTTGCGCTTGCTGTGCTTTAGCATACCAAATTTTGGCTTTTTCTGCTGTTTCCTGTTTAGTGGTTAAGCCTTCCAAAGATTTTACTATGGTAGAAGTAGATGCGTTGATTGTTTTATTAGTGTTTATTAAACTTCGGTCAACGGTTTTAAAGGCATTGAGGATTTCAGCTGATACATTAAGTGCCAGCATTGCTGTAAGCACCAAATACATCAGGTTAATCATCTTTTGCCGCGGTTCTTTAGGTAATGACATTTGTATCCGTGATTTAAATTCTAATTTGGAATATTGGTTTTATTGGGATTTTGATGTTTATCTGCCTTGCATTGCGCTCAGCATATTACCATAAATACTGTTTAATTTTCCGAGGTTGTTCGAAAGATTTCCTATTTCACCTTGCACTTTTTTAGCATCTTCGGCAGAAGCCAACATCACTTCCGAAGTTTGTGCTAACCTTCCATAAAAACTGTTTAACGTCTTTAGGTGGTTATTGCTTTCTTGCAATTCCAATTCATAAATAGTATTTAAAGAAGAAAGGTTCTTAGTTAAAACTTGAATTTGATCGTGAAATACTCTTGCACCGTCAGACGCTAAATTAAAAGCGCCTACTGAGTTGGCAGCACCAACATACGCATCTTTTACCTGCGCTAAAGCTGCAGTTACTTCTCTTGTTCTTGCAGTGTAATCTCCAGTTGCTGCCACTACATCAGTAATATCATTCATATTAGTGATGGTAGTATTTAATTTTTTAAATCCTTCACCTAAACGGTTAAGATTAGTAGGGGTAATATCTGCATCCATCATAGCGCGGTCCAGGGATCCTAATACATCACCAGGAGCTGAAGACACAGCTAATTTGCCATGGCCTTCATCTACTGCCGGATAAATAATATATAATACACCATAAGCAAGGAACACCAATGCTTCAGTGATCAAACCAATTTTTAACCAAATGTCTGCTGCAGGTGCGTGCAGAATTTTTTGTAAAGCACCATAAATAACTACTGCCGCAGCAATAGAAACGAAAACGTCAACGATCTTAGCGATTTTTGGAGGGATAGCAGCTGCCATAATACAAGGATTTTAAATAGAATTTTGAAGATTAAATGAATGATTGAATTAAAAAAAGATATAAAAGAGGCAGCCTACTGAGCAGGCTACCTTTAATATTTAAAAGTTAAGTTGGGTTATTTCTTGCCTCTTGATGGTTGGGCTGGTAAATCAATAACGGTACGGAAACCAATGTAAGATTTGGTAGAATCCTGGTATTCGTAGGTACGGGTTCCAGTTTGAAGATAGTACCCTACGTCTTTCCAGCTTCCACCACGAATTACTTTACGTTTCATTTTGGGAGGGTCAGATTCTTTAGCATTCCAGCGAACATCAGGGTTCATATCATGCTGAAAAGTGTAAGAACCTTCATAAAAAATGGTAGAAGTCCACTCGGCCACATTGCCTGCCATGCAATACAATCCAAAATCATTTGGCCAATAGGCATCAGCACGCACCGTATAAAAGCCGCCATCTTCCGGGTAGTTACCACGGCCTGGCTTAAAGTTAGCCAACAGACAGCCTTTTTTATTTCTTAAATAATAGTTACCCCATGGAAACATAGACTGAGAGCGGCCACCCCGTGCGGCGTATTCCCATTGTGCTTCTGTTGGTAATCTAAAATCGGATTCCTGAATTCTGTTTTTACCATCTAGCCAAGAATTTAAGTAATGCGTTCTCCACTCACAAAAGGCTGATGCCTGATGCCAGTTAACACCCACTACCGGATAATTTCCGAAAGCAGGATGTGAGAAATAACGCTTGGTCATTGGCTCATTATAAGAATAGGAGAAGTCGCGAATCCAAGCTAGTGTATCTGGATAAATACGAACATCTTTCTTTACAATAAATGTAGAACGTGATTTATTAGCATTCTCCCTTTTAGCAGCTTCTTTCAGATCGAAAGTTTCTGAATGGAAAATCAATTTAGAAGCATCAATTTCCTTTTTACCAAAGATTCGATCTTCTGGTGAAAGGATAAGATCTGTGGAGCTCAACTGCTCCATAACCTTTGGATCACTCCACTTTAAGGTTTTCATTTTGGCCCAATCTACATATTCATTGCCATCAGCTCCGCTTTTCACAAAGCCCATTTTTTTGGCTGCTACAGAATCACGTACCCAATATACAAATTGACGGTACTCATTGTTAGTGATTTCTGTGGCATCCATCCAAAATCCGCTTATGGAAACAGACCGATTGCGAGCACTAAATGCGTAAGAAGGATCTTCGTCTGAAGGACCCATGTGGAAGGTTCCCTGCGGAATGTACACCATCCCAACAGGCTTAGGTAATACGTAACGGCTACCAGGAGCAATGCCATGTAATTGGCCATCGTTCGGCATACTGCCGCCTTTGTCTTTTTTTCCGAGAATGCCACAACTTGCAAGCGATAACGAAGCAAGGGCAAAAAGGGTGTAGTAATGGTTTTTCATTTTCATACACGAGGGTATTGGGCAAATATAAGATTTAGAAATAAACTTAAAGACAAGATTAATATTAATTTTTTTCATTTGCAACAACCAAAACTTTTTTTGGCATTCTAACTTTAACGAGACCTATTCTAATTTATTGTATTTCGTTATTATAAATTCTACCTCAATAATTCCAGCAGTCCAGCTACCGTTTTTACAGGGCGCTGGCAAGCATAATTACGACATAAATAAATTAGTGTTTCTCCATCCACAAATCGCCCTTGCAGTAACGGAAAGTTTTCGTTTTTATTAGTATCGATCATCACTATTTTATTAGGAAAATAATATGCCCACAGCTCGTGCGCCATTTGGTGAGCTCTAACTCCAATTATTGCCACCTCATCAGTACCATATACCATTTGCATGTAGATATTTAACCATACACCAAAGGAAGTAGGGTATTTAATGGAAAGATCTGCCAATGAACTAACCATCTTTTCTGACCTCCTACTCCATTCTTCATTATTTAATATGATACCGAGTTGGTACAAATTAAAAGCCATGGTGGCATTGCCTGATGGGGTGGCCCCATCATAAACTTCTTTTTTTCGGAGCAAAACATCTTCCTGATCCTTGTGTGTAAAATAAAAAAGGCAATCCTCTGAATCGCTGAAACCTGAGACTACAGCGGTTGCAATCTTTTCAGCTTCTACGAAGTAGGAAAAATCCGAAGAAACCTGGCCTAAATCTAAAAGAGCTGCGATGAGGTAACTATAATCGTCAATAAATGCCGGATACTTAGCGGCGCCCCCTTTCCATGTATGGAAAAATAAGCTGTCCGAATTTTGAAAATTTTGAAAGAGAAATTGAATGTTCTTTTTTGCTACTTCCAAGTAATGATCCTTTCCTAAAACTGCATAGGCTTTGCAATAAGCTGAGGTCATTAGGGCATTCCAGCCAAGTAAAATTTTATCATCTAACTGTGGCCGTATTCTCTCACTTCTTTTTTCCAATAAATCTTTCTTACCTGCCGCTACTATTTCTGATACACAAGCCACTTCTTTATTCTCTTTTTCTGCAAATTCCACCACGGGCGTTTTTACAAATAAAATATTTTTCCCTTCCCAATTACCCTCCTCAGAAATATCGAAATAACGACAAAAAAGAGAGGGATCTTTTAGTACCGTATTCATTACTTCTTCATAAGTCCAAACGTAAAATTTGCCTTCCTCTCCTTCGCTATCTGCATCTAAAGCGCTGTAAAAACCTCCATCTGAATGCATTAATTCCCGCTCAATAAAAGCAAGGGTTTCTTCTATTACTTCTTTATATTTTTCTTCCTTCGTCAGGCTATAGGCTTCGGTGTAAGCCATTACAAGAAGTGCATTATCATAAAGCATCTTTTCAAAATGCGGAGCCAGCCATTGGGCATCGGTTGCATACCTGGCAAACCCGCCACCGGCATGGTCGTACAAGCCGCCTTGCATCATTTTATCCAAACTTAATAAAGCCTGAACCTTAGCAACTTCATTTTTATTTAAATGAGCATATCGTAATAAAAAAATAATGGAAAATGTTTGAGGAAATTTAGGCGCTTTACCAAACCCACCCCAATCCGTGTCTGCAGTTTTCATCATATTCTGAAAAGCAGTTGCTACATTTTCCCTGTTGTATTTAATTTCATTAGTTGCGGTACCAAAAGCATTTGATTTCTTAAGGTGCTCCGTTAATGTTTCCGCATCTTCTTCTATTTTCCCCTGCCCTTCTTTATAGGCCTTAGCAATGGCTTCTAAAACTTCTGGCCAGGACGACCTATTAAAAGCCCTGCGGGGTGGAAAATAGGTGCCACCGTAGAATGGTTTTTTATCCGGGGTAAGAAACACATTCAGTGGCCAGCCTCCGCTGCCAGATATTGCTTGCACTGCATCCATGTAAATGTGATCAACATCTGGCCGCTCTTCCCGGTCCACTTTTATATTTACAAAATGCTGATTCATAATGGCCGCCACCTGTGGATCTTCAAAACTTTCCCGCTCCATCACATGGCACCAATGACAGGCTGCATAGCCGATACTTACCAGAATAGGTTTGTTTTCCTCCTTTGATTTATTAAAGGCTTCCTCGCCCCAAGGAAACCAATCTACCGGATTATGCGCATGTTGCAAAAGGTAGGGACTCGTTTCGTTTATTAATCGATTGGTATATGGGTGCATGAAGTATGATTGGCATTATGCAGATGCAATAACCATACTGAATGAAAAAGCGCCTCTAATTAAGGCGCTTTTCCAGAAAGATAGTATGAATTATTTTTTCTTTGTTTGTACTGCAAGGAATTGCTCTAAAGCAGCCACCATAGAAGGTATTTTAGGTTCAGGTGCTTTAATACTTAGCGTCAATCCAGCCTCTTCCACTGCTTTGGAAGTATTGCTGCCAAATGCCCCGATCACCGTTCCATTTTGCTTAAACTTTGGCATATTATCAAATAAGCTTCGCACGCCACTTGGGGTGAAAAAACAAATTACATCAAAGTCATTTTGGGTAAGCACTTCTTTTACATCGCTGCTGGCAGTGCGGTACATGAATGCTAATATAAAATCGCAAGCATTTGTTTTCAACCATCCTGTTATTTCACTATCCTGCTGATTTTCTGAGCAGATGTATAAAAACTTTTCAGCTCCCTTGTGCTTGTTGATTACATCAAAAAGGCTTTTATTGCTACCATCGGCACCATAAAAAACTTTGCGCTTGCGGTAAAGAATAAATTTCTGCAGGTATAAAGCCACCGCTTCAGTAATGCAGAAATACTTTGTATCCTGAGACACGTTTAACCGCATTTCTTCGCAGATGCGAAAGAAATGATCAATGGCATTGCGGCTGGTGAATATTACAGCAGAGTGCGCTTGAATATCAATTTTTTGTTTCCTAAATTCTTTAGAAGAAATACCCTCTAACCGGATAAACGGATAAAATTCAAGAAGTACATTGTATTTCCTGCCTAATTCAAAGTATGGGGATTTATCGCTTTCAGGCTTTGGCTGAGTAATCAGAATCTTTTTTCTGGTTTTAGGGGACGCACCGGCTTTTGAAACCTCGTTTTTTACCATAAGTCGTTCGGCTAAAGTTTTACAAAGCTAATATTTTAACGTAGAAAGTCCAATAACAACTTGTTAATCAATAAAAGAGGAGCTATTTCAAATGCCAGGAGATATAATAAAAAATGAAAAAAATCAATTCTTACCTGCTTATGTACTGCATTGTAAGAAAGAAAAAAACGGTATGTAAATAAGATAGCTACAACAATAATGCTGAGTGTAAGAGAAATGCGGTACAACATACCACTACTGAAAGAAAGCAGAATAATAAAAGGCAATAAGGCAATGCCTACTATCTTATTAGTAGTAAATACAATAAAAGTATAGGAGTTAGTAGCATCTGCAAGACGAAACAACCAGCCGCACAATTTTAGAGAAACAAATTTTACAAAATACATAGCCGATAGGCCCCCAAGGGTATATAAAAATAAAAGCCAGAAAGGATAATCAGTACCTAGATGATAGTTTTGGAAAAGGAGATTTAGAAACAGGGAACCGCTGAGTATAAAAAAAAGATTAAACAGCAAAGAGGGCAATGGAGCCTCCATCATTTGTTCCTTTATTTGCCGCTGCTTCATGGTAGAGCGAAAGAATAGTCGAAACAAATCTACCAAGTATCTGGAAAAATTATTTTTAACCAGAGCAAAGAAAATGATAAGGCCAATTGCGGCATAAAATAAACCTTCCTTTCCTTGCCAGGTTCTTTTAGTAGCTACTACTTTTACCGGATCATTAAATTTCAAAAATGGATTTTTAGTAAATGGATACTTGTTCCATTTAGCTAATTGTTCTTGCTGCTGCCTAATGATTAGAAGCGCTTTAACTTTGGCTAAAGAATCTTTTCTTATGGCGGCCGTGTCTATTGCTGTACTTGGTGTAGAACTTTTGTTGCCGGAGCTATCCTGACCCGCAACCGAAATGGTGTAAATGCAAAATATAAAGATGAGCCACTGCTTCCTCATGGACATTGAATTGCTGTAAAAGTAATTGCTAAAAAGTAGCAATGAAAGCAAGCCTAAAAATAGTTTATATAACCAAGATGAATTTTTGACTGGCGCAAATTCAAATCTCTGTCTTCCCGCTTGCCCAACGCCCAAACTATATTGAAGATGCCTGCCTTTGTTTCAAACGAAAGGCCCAAACCGGCACTAATGTATTGATGATTGATGCGTAGTTCCCCAGCCTTCCCCCAACCGCCATCTCCAAAAGCAAAAAATGCAGAGTTTTGGCCAATGAGATATCTGTATTCAATGGTGCCAATTGCATATTGAGATAAATATTGGCTTTCCTCATCAAAACCACGCAACAACCGATAGCCTCCAATTTGAAATAACTCATTTCTGAAGATAGAACCACTTTGATATAGGCCAGCATTAATGCCTGTTTTTAGAGCACCTTGCCGCCCAACAGGAAAATATTTTGCAGCAGAACCGCTAATGCGAAGTTGATACGTTTTGAGTTTTATGGTATCGTATAAACTGGCGTATTTGAAATTCGGATTGAACGGATCTTTCAATTCTAAAATGATATTGTTCTTTTTAATTTTCTTTGATCCGGCAGATGTTGTTACAGATAGCTCCGCTCCTTTTCTTGGGTTAAACCGGTAGTCTGTATTATTAAAATCATACGTAAAACCAAGGTTGTTGGAGCTTACATCACCTTCCGCAGGCAAGCGCTTACTTTGTTGTACCTGCACAGCATTTACGCCGTTCACTATGCTTTGCAACCGCTGTATAAATACAGTGGCTGATTGGGAGGACCCCACCACATATACACCACCAAGGCGCATTTTTATATTCAAGTAAGTGGTATCCTTACGATACATATCAAAAGTAAATTTGGTGCCGAAAGGAGATCTGAATACAAACGGATGCTCGTATAAAAGATTCAATCGTGGTGATTGTTGCTGCAATTGTTGCCAGTTTAAGCCAATAGTTTCTCCTGCGCCGAGGGCGTTTCTCAACAACACATTCAGCTCTCCGGTTACCAATAATTTACGTTTTGCCGTTGCATCATTATTGGGTAAAAAACCAACCAGGCCATTTACCTGGCTACTTTTTTTTGCTTTCAGATATAAATTTAAAACAGAACCGGTACCGAGTAAGGTCAGGTTAAAAGGCCGCTCTTCCTGCACATAAGTTAATGCCGCCAACTTTGCGCTTACTCCTTTCAATTTCTTTTTGCTGTACAGGCTGTTATTGGTGATATCGAGAAAGCGTTGTAAAAATTCATTGTCAATTTTTGCATCGCCATATACGCGGATGCTGTCAATACGATACAAAGGGCCACGGTCAATGCGCATTAATGCAGCCACCTGACCATCTCTAATTTCCATGCTATCCAAAAAGGTTTTGGCAAATGGGTGGCCGTTGTCTTCGAGGTAATTTAAAATGCGATCCAGCCACAATTTGATCCTTTCAAAATCTAAGGTGCTGTTTAAAAAAGTGACTTCATTCCAACGTAGGGCCTGCAATACATCCAAGTCTTTTGCCTGCGTGTTTATCTTAGCCCATTTGTATTGTTTTCCTATAAATAAAGTGACCCTTCCTGAAAGTGAATCCAATTTTACGTAATCAACAGAGGCCGTCACATATCCTTTTTCTTTCAGGCTTTTGGTTAATTGAGCCAAATAATCAGAGGCCGCAATAAGGGAGGAAAAGCGACTTTGCAAAACAGGTTTTGCATCAGCGAAAAGAGAATCAACTACCACATACTGCACCGGATAACCGGTCTGTGCCGTACTAACCAATCCTAAAAATGCTAAAATAAAAAGAGTACAAAAATGCTTGGTTACCTTCGCCATCTGCTTCCGTAAAAATATACTGCCATCATAAATCATTAACGCCATTGCCTGGAATTTATTTGCACATACCCTTTTGCAGGCAGGCCTGCCACTACTGCAATTTTCATTTTGCCACCTCACTTCGGTACATGCCCGATATGGTGG
>JBDSBL010000095.1:0-3996 GCA_039921625.1 Chitinophagaceae bacterium | reverse complement strand
AAAGAATCCATTAATAATATAACGGCCTTTGTAGTCATATTGCAATTGAGTAAAATAAGAAAGTAAACCCCGGTTACTCATATCTGATCTTCCACTCAAATAGTCTTTTGCTACACCACTTACTACTTGTATTTGATCGCTTACAATATTGGTTCCGCCCACTTCCGTAAGTCTGTTTTGCTCATATTCCACACTATTTCCAGCTGTTAGTAATAGAGTGTGTTCCTTTAAAAATTCTTTACTGTACGTAATGGTATTTGTAAGACTGGCATTATAACTTGTAGTGCTACGTGAAAAAGCAGAAGCGAGGCCATTGCTATTTAAAACTCCAGCAACAAACACATCTCTACGGGTAGGATATAATGAAAATCCAGCTCTTGTTTCTAACCTTATTTCTTTACTTAGTTGGTAAGAGGCTTTTGTATTTAAATTCAGGTTATGGCTAATTCGAGTGTCCTTTAAAAAATTTGAACTCCTCAATTTTACTTCTTTATCTACATCGCTTAAATAGAGAAGTGATGAAGGCATATCCCCTGGATTAAGCGGCACAGCAGCGCGACTGTCTGACCCTGCCTTACGGTCAATTAATGAGTATCTCAATATGGTTTGTATATCAATTTTGTCTGTAGGTTTTAGGTTTACTGTGCTGTTAAAAGAATACCGGGTAAACCCATAATTTTTAATAATTCCTTGTTCATCATAATAACCTAATGCTATTCTGTAGTTAGCTGTTTGGCTACCACCGGTGGCAGAAAGGTCGAAGTTTTTAAGAAGCCCCGTCTGGTAAAAAAGTTTCTGCCAGTCTGTAGCATTATTAAATGCAGGATTCAAACTGTCGGTAAGAATCATAGGCAGCGCTGTTTGCATTTGAGCAAAAGAAGATTGACTGTTAATGATATCAATTTTGGTTCTTCTTTCTTCCACACCTGCTAATACTTCACGCAGTTTTGGTTTTTGGGTAATGCCATAGTATCCATTGAAGGTGATAGTTGGTTTACCCGTTTTAGGCCTTTTGGTCGTGATCATAATAACACCATTGGCCCCTCTTGCTCCATATATTGCTGCTGCAGATGCATCTTTTAATACATCAATAGATTCAATATCATTCGGATTAATGCCAGCCAAAAAATTGGTTCCTGTTTGTTGAAATTGAGCTACATCATCATTATTGTATGGGATACCGTCAATGATATAAAGTGGGCTGCTAACTACTGGATTTTCGCTGTTTAAATCCCTTGCTATACGGGTATTGCCTCTTACCAGCACTACACCTTGTGTACCGGGCTCTCCGCTAAAGTTTTGAATGTTGACGCCAGACAATCTACCCTGCATCATCGCATCGATACTTGGTGCAGGAATGTTTTCTATTTCTTTAGCCCGAATGGTAGCAGTAGCTCCAGTAAACTTCCTTCGTTTTACAGTTTGATATCCTATTACTACTACATCAGTTAGGTCTTTAGAATCTTCCTCCAAAACTATGGATATAGAAGTTTTTCCATTTAGTGCAATTGTAGCCTCCTTAAATCCAATGTATGATACAATAAGTGCATTCTCTGTTCCTTTTAGCACCATCCGAAACGCACCCTGAGCGTCGGTTTGAGCAGAGTTGGTTACAATGCCCTTCTCGGATAAAGTGGCCCCTGCCAAGGGTTCTCCTTTAGCATTTTTTACCGTTCCGCTAATTGTTTTTTGCTGGGAAAAGGCAGTAGTTGTAAGCAGCAGCAAAATCATACAATTGATGATACGTCTTAGCATTTTTACTTTTCGCATAGAAGTTATTTGATGTTTGTAGTAGGAGAATAATTATCTCTAAATTCAAACTATTTATTATTAAATAGTGCAGAGCCCCATTTTGAAAAGCTCCAATTCTCTTGCGCAAACGATTGTTTTTAGCATGCAATCGGTTGCGCAATATTTTGTTGTTTTATATACAGTTGGTAGTTAGAATTATTGTATTTTATAATGGGTGGACAGGATAACAGATTCAAATAGTAGTATCACCGCTTTCACCCAAAAGGCCTAAACCCTAACATTTAATTACCACCTTTTTAAAACTGTAGGCTCATATTAAGACGTATATAAAAAAAACTGTATTAATTTCTAACAGAATTGATGCGGATTAAATCTTAATAAAATGAAAGTGTCTGTGATTTTGTTGTTTTCACTTTTTAATGTTCTTGTTGGCTGTAGCCAAAGTAAAAAACTTAAAATAGAAGCCCACCCAGATCAAAAAGGGTTGGTGAAATACAGCCAGGCCACATTTGCTGCAGGTTGCTTTTGGCATGAAGAAGCAATGTTTGAAAGTATTAAAGGTGTAAAAGAAGTAGTGTCCGGCTATGCAGGTGGTAAAACGGCCAACCCAACTTATGAACGCATTGAAGAAGGAACTACCGGGCACGCAGAAACAGTAAATGTATTTTATGATTCTACACAAATTGATTATCCAACTTTGCTTAAAGTTTATTTTTCGGGCCAGGATGCTACACAAGTAAATGGACAGGGACCGGATAGAGGAACGCAATACCGTTCTATTGTTTTTTACCGAAACAAAAATGAAAAAGTACTTATAGAAAAATATATGGCCACATTGCAGCCGCAATATAAAAAGCCAATAGCTGCCGAAGTAATGCTTCTTACTAAATTTTGGATGGGTGAAGAGTACCATCAAAACTTTATAGAAAAAAATCCGGGACAAGGATATGTAAATGCAGTAAGCATTCCGGAAATAAAGAAACTTCAAAAGATGTATCCGCAATTAATAAAACCGGGTTATCAATATTAAATTTTAAAAAAACAAAGAATGAAAATTGCAATGGTTATTATGATTGCTTTTTTATTTGCTTCCTGCTCTCAGGCGCAAACAAAAAACGCAAAGAAGTATGAAGTAACTAAAACGAAAGCTGAATGGATGCAACTCCTTACACCAACACAGTATGCTGTAGCGCGGGAAGAAGGAACAGAAACCCCCTATAAAAACGTTTATTGGAATAACCATGCAAAAGGAATCTATCAATGCATTGGATGCGGACAAACCCTATTCTCCAGTGATACCAAATTTGAAAGCAATACAGGATGGCCAAGCTTTTTCCAACCCATTAAAAAAGGTGCTGTAGGAGAAACAACAGACTATACAGTAGGCATGGCTAGAACTGAAGTGCATTGCAGCCGCTGTGGAAGTCACTTAGGTCATGTATTTGAAGATGGTCCCAAGCCAACAGGTTTACGCTATTGTATGAACTCTGCATCCCTTAAATTTGTAAAGCAATAACCTTTACTAAATGCCGGAAGAAAAAAAATCAGTTGTTGTTAAACATCCAATGGCGATACGCTGGTTTCACTGGCTTAATTTTCCCATTTTACTTTGTATGATTTGGAGTGGCCTGTTAATTTATTGGGCTAATGATGAATACAAAATCAAGTTGGGGCAAAAAGAATTCTTTCACTTTTTTCCGGACGGATTTTATAAAACACTTAATATTCCTTTTCGCCTTGCAGAAGGTATGAGCTGGCATTTTGCAATCATGTGGCTCTTTTTTATTAATGGCGTACTGTATGTTTTGTTTACGTTTATTTCGGGCCAGTGGCGCTACTTATTACCCAACAGAAAATCCTTCAAAGAATCCTGGCTTGTCATTTTGCACGACTTGCATATTAGAAGATCTGCACCGGAATTTTTAAAATATAATGCAGCGCAACGAATGGCATATACCAGTATTTTAATAATGGGCCTTGGATCATTGGTTACAGGTCTTGCCATTTATAAGCCAGTGCAATTTGGTTTCATCACCTGGCTTTGTGGAGGGTACCAAGCAGCAAGGCTCGAACACTTTATTATAACTATTGGCTATGTCCTTTTCTTTTTGGTACATATTATACAGGTCATAAAAGCAGGATGGAATAATTTTCAGGCCATGATTACCGGGCTGGACCTGATCAAACAACCAAAAACCAAAACAGATGCAAGGAAAACCTGATAGTCAAAAAAGGCAATTAGTT
>JBDSBL010000094.1:0-19948 GCA_039921625.1 Chitinophagaceae bacterium | reverse complement strand
AGATATTGCCGGAGCTATGGGGGTAGGTATGGATCAGATCCATGTTAATTTTAATAGTGCGCCACAGCATTTGACGCCCACCTTTACAGTAAATACGTTAAAAGAATTAGAGGATATTTTTTAAAATAAAAGCTTTCTGATAAAAGGGTTTTTTGCTTCCGTCAAAGATCAAAACAATGGGTGCGGTTCATTTTTGGGCAATGCCCTTTTTTCGGACACGTTACTTCTTTGTTACTCCTCTTTGGTTTACCGGTTGATAGAACTGTGGCGGTGACTGCAGCTCCGGTGAGCAATGCAGCGCTCATTATCAAAATATACTTTTTCATATAAAAAAATTTATATCAGAAAGTTACCTACTTTAAGCAACACTTACCAGGTAGCCAATAAAGTAACTCCGCCTTTTACTTTTTGATTTATATCCACCTTTATCTCTGCATCTAGCGGCAGGTACAGGTCTACACGAGAGCCAAACTTTATAAATCCCATTTCCGCCCCTTGCTCTACTTCCATTCCGGGCTTTAAATAATTGACAATACGCTTTGCTAAGGCACCGGCTATTTGTTTGGTCAATATTTCGCGACCATCGTTATTGTACACTACAGTATGCCGTTCATTATCGGTTGATGATTTGGGATGCCAGGCCACTAAATATTTACCCGGATGATATTTACTGTAAACTACTTCTCCGCTAACCGGGTTGCGGTTTACATGCACATTTAACGGGCTCATAAAAATGGAAAGCTGCAAGCGCCTGTCTTTAAAATATTCATCAGGCTGTACCTCCTCAATGACCACTACGGTTCCATCGCAAGGAGCAATAATAGAGTCGTCTCCTTCTGTAAAAAGCCGATGGGGAATGCGGAAAAAAGAGAAAATAAAAATGAGCAGGCCAAATGAAACAACCAAAATAAGCCAGCTTAACCAGGTTGTTTCCAGAAAATGAAACGATACAAGATTGATGGCAGCAAAGACAACGGTACAAATTATGATCGAAGCAAATCCTTCTTTATGTATCCTCATTTAATGAATTGTAAGGGAGCAAAATTAGGAAAGTATACTTTATGTATTGTGTAGTAAAAAATTCATTAATAGTAAGCACCCGGTTATAGAAAAAAAAGCTGCTCCCGGTGGAGCAGCTTTACCATCAAAACAACAACAACTATTCTAAAAGCAATTTGAATACTTCCTTAGTACCTGTGGAAGTATTTTCCACTTTAAGCAGGTACATACCGCTTTTTAATTGCGCACTGCGCTGAAAACGGAAGGTATCATTCATTACTCCTTTTAACTCTTTTTGAAACACCAACTGCCCCGCCATATTGGTCAGAGCCAACCGGTAATTACTGGTTTCCGGGCTAGAAAGAGATACGCTCCACGCATTTTTTACTGGGTTTGGAAATACGGTAATTCCAAAGCTTTCCCCTTTTAAATTTATTACATTGCTATAAGCCACTTTGCTTCCAGCGCCTTCTACTTTTATGCGGTAAATTGCAGCACCTGATGTTGGTGACCGATCTATAAACTCATACGCCCTACTCCCTGAAATGTGCCGTGGGCTTACCTTTCCGATAGATGTGTAGGTTCTTTCTCCTGCTGCCTTTCGCTCTACCACATAGTTTTTAGCCATCTCTTCATCATGTACATTCCAGCTTAATTTATTGATGCCTTTTCCCTTTTCGCCACTGAGCGAAATGGATATAGGTAAGTATTGATAATCGCAATTGCCGGTAAGGTCAAAGGTGGAAAGGCGGGTAATACATTCATTGTTTACTGTCACTTTGCAGATGTAGATTCCAGTTTGCTCCGGCATTAAAAATGGAATGTCAAAACGTGCGCTATCTCCCACCAAAGTGCTGTCTGTATCACTTAGTTTTTTGTACCAATGGTAGGCAGCATTAGGAATGCTATCTACTGACAACACCACATTTTTATACATACATGTGGAGGTTGCCCGAATTATTATATTTTGAATCGGCAGCACACTTACATCATTCAAAGTAGCATTACCACATCCGTCAATTGTTCTTAGCCGGATCAATGAATACGTAGTGCCGTTGTTGATTGAAAAAATTGGGTTATTGTTTTGAACCGCTTGAATGCTTGGACTTTCCGGCATACTACCAATGATCTGATAGGTGAATGGACCAACTCCTCCAGTAACTGCTGCGCCTAAACTAAAACTGTTGTTATCGCACTGATATATGGCCGACCGCTCCTGGGTGGGATAAGCGTAAGGCTGTAGCGCAAAAGTATCATACACTACTGTATTGCAACTTTGCATCGTGTATGATACAATGTAAGTAGCCGGTTCCAGGTCTGAGAAGCTATAGTTCGTCCCGGTATTAGAAGAATAACCTCTGTTGAAAGACATTCCATTCTTTTTTATAATAGCCGGAATAACAGGATACAAATTAGAACTGCAGGTAATGGATAAATCGCCGGAACCATTTTGCCAGGTGGCACTCGGGCATTTACCATTTGGCAAAATACTTTTACTTAATATGGTAGCATCCGGTACTATCAAAGAAGAATCTTTATAGCCACAATTATCTGTACCAACTACTTTATAAGATTGCCCGGCTGGCAAGAAAGGAAGCACTATAGAAGTATTCACATTGGATGTTGTTGTGTTATAAACAGAACTTCCATTGGGATGATACACATTAATAATAAAGGGAGCCGTAGCATTTCCAAAATTTACTCCTATAGAAGCAAAGCCTATGCTGCACGGCTTGGAGGTCGTTATTGCCATCGTTTTTGGATTGCTGAATGTTTGGCAAATGCGAAACGTAGTATCCTTACAACCATCCTGCACCGTAGCACAATAAGTGCCATACGGCAGGTTATCAAAAATGCCCGTACTATTGGTTTGTAAAAGAACATCCCCACTGTTGTAAATTTTGTACACAGGGTTAGTAAGATTATTTCCGGTAATTTTTGCAGTGAACGTACTGCAGGCTACATTTAATTTTTGGATGGTGCTATTTACAGATGGCATTACAGCCGTCAATGAAAAGCAACGAGTTAAAGTAGTATCAACACAGCCATCTTTTATTTTTATACAATAAGATCCATAAGGAATGCCAGCAAATACTCCGGTGCCATTACACTGGATCAATGAGTCGACATTATTATACAAACAATATTGCGGGTTGGTGGTGTTGGTTTGTCCGGTGATGGTAGCCGTAAAGGTGCTGCATGCCTGGTTGCTTACAGATACTGTAGAGCCCACGGATACGGTAGGTGCCACACTGCTGAAGCAAATGGAATTGGTAGTATCTCCGCAGGAAGTCACTGCTTTTATACAATAATTACCGTGTGGAATATTAGTAAATATGCCGGTTGTATTGCAGGTATCTGCCACACCTCCTGCTGTATAAAGGCAATAAGTAGGATTGATCAGATTGGCCCCACCGGTTGTTTTTACATCAAAGGTGGTGCAGTTGCGGTTCGATATAGCGCTTCCGCTCAGCGTAGGCAGTGGCTTTTCTAATGTAAAGCAACGAACCAAGGTGGTGTCTGCACAGCCATCTTTTATAGTAGCGCAATAGCTTCCAAATTGCATGTTTGGAAAAATACCTGTTGTGTTACAGATATTTTTGGCTGTCACTGAATCATAGATGCAATATTGAGGGTTCGTTAGATTGACACCTCCTCCTATGGTTACAGTAAACGTGCTGCAACTTATATTGGTAAAAGAAACCGGTGCGGTGATAGAAGGAATCAATGGCTTGCTTGTAAAGCAAACAGAGGAAGTAGAATCACCACATGAATTGATTGCTTTAATGCAATATTTTCCATGCAACAATCCTAAGAAAATGCCGGTAGCATTAGTCTTAATGATACTCCCGGTACTATCAAATAAAAAGTAGGTTGGTCCTGCCAAATTGGTGGATCCTGTAGCAGTTACATCAAAGGTGGTACAGGTTTTATTGCTGATGATACTGCCGCCCAAAGAGGGCATCACCCGGCTATCTATCACTGTTCGGGTGATAGTAGTATCTACACATCCGTCTTTTATTTTAATGGTATGAGTACTCCCAAAAGGCACATTATCAAAGATGCCTGTGTTGTTGCATCCCACTAAAACATTGGACGCATTATACAAACAATATTGCGGGTTGGTGGTATTGGTTTGCCCGGTGATGGTAGCTGTATAAGTGGAGCAACTTCTGTTGCTGATGGCTACAGCTGGCCCTACAGAAACTACAGTATGCACGGCAGTAAAGCATCGGGAAATAGTAGTATCGTAACAATTGTCAGCTACCTTAATGCAGTAGTTGCCATAATTAATGTTGTTGAAAACCCCTGTGGTATTGCAGTTCACCAACACATTGGCATCATTGTATAAACAGTATTGAGGGCTTACCAAATTTTGTTGCCCTGATATAGAGGCCGTAAATGTAGAGCAGGCATAATTAGAGATTGATACCGGTCCTACGGATGCTTGCTGGCTTGCCGGCATATTCCATACCGCGCTATGCACTTTACCACAATTATCTTTTGCTACCAACGATACAGATCGTTTAGATCCTAAGTAAAAACGAAAGGCATTTACCGGATACCAGGCCGTATCTCCAGCCGCTTTTACCAATCCATACGTATACCCGGAAAATGAAGTGCCGGTGGTGTTGATGTTTCCTTTACTGTCTTTTAAATTAATAACCGCATCTGCACTATCGCACCCAATTTTTGATACAAGGTAGCTATCAAACCACCAGCTAAAATCCTGAATGGTGATACGACGAACCTGCTGCCCGCCGCAGCTATCTTGCAATTGAATAAAATATTCACCAGGCGAAAGATTGAAAAAATTACCTGTTGCATTGGATGTGCCTACATTGGATGGCGAAGGCGCAATGATAGAAAAAACAAAGGGTGACAATCCATTATTGAGGTTAGACAGGGTAATTGAACCGTCATTACTATTGCAGGTTACATCAGTTTTGTTGAGTTGAAAACGAGGATCATTGTAGGCTCCTAATATCACCACACTATCTTTTTGCACTGTACAATTGGTGTTGATATCCTTTACTATTATGGAATAGGTGCCCGGTTTAAGTCCGGTTATGGTATTGGATGAAGTAAAGGGTGTAGCAAGAGTTCCCTTTACCTGATAATTATAATTGCCCGATCCACCTGTCACCATTACATTAATAGAGCCGGTGGCCATGCACCTTGATTCAAAAGCAGTGTATGTAAATTTTAAGTCGCTGCAGCTTTGAGCAACCGCCTTAGAAGCAAAAGTAAAAGCGACTATAAAGAACAGGAGTAGCCTGAATGGGTAAATGTTTTTTTTCATAGGATCGGTTTGTGATACAATGCAGATTGCCCTGGCTGCACTGTTTCTTTTTTGGATACGGGAGCATTTAATTCTTTTATTTCGCCTTTCTTTCATTTAACAAGAAAAGGCTAAAAACAAAGGCGGTCCATGCTGAATTTCACTCTGCAAGGTTGCCCAATTTTTTAAAAAGTGCAATCGTATATCTACTGCTCAGTAGGGTAAATACTACTCTTTATTTGTGGCGCATTCTTTGGCTTACGTATTAGTCTTTAAATTTTAATTGAAATCAGGCGCATTTTTAAAATCAGATATACTAATGGCAACAAAGACTTTGCGGCAACAAGGATTACAGTGGATTTATCCATTATTGATGAAACTAAACGGAAAAAATAAAACAGTAGTGGCCAATCTTAATAATATTAAAGCAATGGAATCCTTTTATTCACTAACCATTTTATTAAACAATGGCACCCTTCTTTCCATGCAATCATTAAAAGGGAAAAAGATATTGATTGTCAATACAGCATCTGATTGTGGCTTTACTTCCCAATATGCCGACCTTCAAAAACTGTATGAAATACATAAAGGTGGATTAGAAATTATTGCTTTTCCTTCAAATGATTTTAAAGAGCAGGAAAAGGGAACAGATGAAGAGATCAGCCAATTTTGCCAGGTCAATTTTGGAGTTACTTTTCCGCTGGCCAAAAAAACGGTGGTAATAAAAAGCAACACCCAACACCCGGTATACCAATGGCTGACGAGCAAAGAAAAAAATGGTTGGAATAACCAGGCACCCCAATGGAACTTTTCTAAATATTTAATAAATGAGGAAGGGGTTCTTACAAATTATTTTAATGCCTCCACAGCGCCGCTAAGTGAAGAAGTACGTAAAGCCATCACATCGCCGACTGTAAAAAATGAATTTTAGCTTCGTTGGAGGGTAGATCATTAGAATACATTTTGGTCAATATATTTGCGCTTAAATCAGCCCATTGAATTGGATATTACTCATTATTGCCGGCCTTTTTGAAGTGGGCTTTGCTACTTGCCTGGGCAAAGCGAAAGAAGCTACAGGTAGTGTATGGGCCCTATGGATTGCTGGATTTTTTGTATGCCTTTCTATAAGTATGTTGCTTTTATACCGGGCTACATTAACCCTGCCCATAGGTACTGCTTATGCCGTGTGGACCGGTGTAGGAGCGGTAGGTACCGTACTGGTCGGCATTCTTTTTTTTAAAGAACCAGCTGATTTTTGGAGGCTCTTTTTCATCACTACGTTGATAAGTTCTATTATTGGGTTAAAGGTTGTATCTCACGGATGATGACACATTACACCGGGCACTTCTCGTGGTAATTGATCAACTCTATTGGTGTTTTTGCAAATTCAAAACCGGCATAATTAGACGCCACTTCATCCAGCACTTCATCTATCTCCTCCACGGTTGGTAAGGTTACCAACCGGGTGCGGTAGTCTTTGATGTTGGGCAATCCTTTTAAGTAATTGGCATAGTGGCGACGCATTTCATTAATGCCTACCACCGGACCTTTCCAGGCTACACTTTTGTGCAAATGCTTGCGGGCTACACCTACTCTTTCTTCAATGGAAGGAGAAGGCAATAGATCTCCGGTTTTTATGTAGTGTTTTATTTCATTAAAGATCCAGGGATAACCGATAGCGGCCCGCCCGATCATGATACCATCTACACCGTACCTATTTTTGTATTCTACTGCCTTTTGCGGTGAGTCAATATCTCCATTACCAAAAATGGGAATATGTATTCTTGGATTGTTTTTAACCTTGCCGATCAAGGTCCAGTCTGCTTCTCCTTTATACATTTGAGACCGCGTACGTCCATGTATGGCTAATGCTTTAATGCCTACATCTTGCAGGCGCTCGGCCACTTCTTCAATATTCAGTGTACTGTCATCCCACCCCAACCGCGTTTTTACGGTTACCGGCAATGAGGTGCTTTTTACCACCGCCTCGGTAAGGCGAACCATGAGGTCAATATCTTTTAATACCCCGGCACCTGCTCCTTTTAAGGCTACTTTTTTTACAGGGCATCCAAAATTAATATCCAATAAATCCGGCGCAGTTACTTCCACAATTCTTGCCGCCATAGAAAGGCTTTCTTCATCGCCACCAAAAATTTGTATGCCTACCGGACGTTCGTATTCAAAAATATCCAGCTTTTTTCGGCTTTTGATAGCATCACGTATCAGGCCTTCGCTGCTGATAAATTCGGTATACATCAGGTCTGCTCCATTGTCTTTGCATACAGCCCGAAACGGAGGGTCACTCACATCTTCCATAGGGGCCAGCAATAAGGGAAAATAGGGCAGTTCTATATTGTCAATTTTAACCAATGTGTATTCTTTTAGTACAGCTTATATTGCAGCCGAAACGCAAAAATACAATTAGCAAACGGAGGATATATGCAATCTTATCTTAAAACAAAGCCTGTGTGGATGCAGTTGGTGCTATTCATCGGTATGGCTTTAGGAATTTTTATGGTGATCGGGCTTTTAGGTTCCGTATTACTTTCTAAGGTGACCGGTATCAGCATGATGGAGCTTACCAATATGGAAACATGGGATTTTAAACAACCCGGGCAAATGACGTTTATGCGGGGCATGCTGGCCTTGCAATTTTTAGGTTTGTTTTTAATCCCCTCCCTGTTATTTGGTTATTTTTCAGATCCGCATCCGGCGCAATACCTCGGTATCAAACCTCCTTCTAATAAGATCTTTTGGATCATTGCTATCCTTTCTCTTTTGCTGGCCATCCCCATGATTGATTATATAGGAATGCTGAATCAAAAATTAAACTTTGGTGGCGAGCTGCAGCAATGGATCAAAAGCACAGAAGAAAAAGCAACCAAACAAACACAGGCGCTGCTTTCTGGCCGCACCTATTCGGATCTTATGATGAACCTGATCTTCATTGCGCTTTTTGCAGGCATTGGTGAAGAGCTTTTGTTTCGCGGAGTGCTGCAGCGGTTGTTTATTAAAGCATTTAAAAGTCCATGGATCGGGATCGTAATAGCTGCCTTTCTTTTTTCTTTTTTCCACTTTCAGTTCCTTGGTTTTTTTCCCCGTTTTTTATTGGGCATTTTGTTGGGAGCCTTGTATTGGTACAGTGGCAGTATTCTCACGGCCATGGTAGCGCATTTTGTATATGATGGGTTTATCGTTACGCTATTATATTTCAAACCAGAACTTTCTGACAGCCCGGAAACAACGCTATTTACTAGTTCAGCTTTTACGGTAATGGCCATTTTAAGTGCGGCAGCGGTAGGCTTTTTATTTTGGTTAATGAAAAAATATTCCTCTGCATCTTACCATCAGGTATATGCGGCAGATGACCCCGAAACTCCCAAAAAAGATTTTACTTTTTAAGCATGGCATTTAACCTGCAAACTTTCAAAACCCGCATGGGGACAGCCATTGTTTTTGTATTGGTAATGGCAGCCGGACTGCTTTGGAATAGTTGGTCTTTTTTTGTCCTTTTTTCTGTGGTACACTTTGGATGCTGGGTAGAATATATGCGTCTTGTACAAAAATTCAATCCTGATTATAGATTCATTTCGCCGGTGCATCGGTATGGAGTTATGTTGGGTGGCTGGTGCCTGCTACTTTATTTTACCAATGCAGAATTAAGTCTTTTCGGCCTTAAGTTGCAGGGCCTTGGGTGGTGGTTGGGGTTAGCTATTATCATTATACTACCGGTGGCGGAATTGGTGCAGGCTAAAAAGTTTTTGCTTAAAAATCTTGGCTATTCCTTATGCGGCCTTATTTATATTTCTTTAAGCTTAGGGCTATTAATTGAGTTGCGCCACCATTGGATAGAAGAAAAGTATGCCTTGAATGTAACCATTCCCCTGCTCACCATTTTTACCTTATGGGTCAATGATACCATGGCGTATGTAGTAGGATCGTTTATAGGCAAAACACCGCTCTCACCCATCTCACCTAAAAAGACGTGGGAAGGGACTGTAGGTGGTGTTCTTTTAGCAGTGGTGGTCATGTGTGCAATTGCTTTTTTTACCCAACGCTTATCCATCACACATACCGCTATTATTGCTACACTGGCAGCAGTGAGTGGCACCTTTGGAGATCTGTTTGAAAGCAAACTAAAACGCATGGCAGGAGTAAAAGACAGTGGGCAATTAATGCCGGGCCATGGAGGTTTTTTAGACCGGTTTGATTCGCTTCTATTTGCAAGTACGGTGGTGTGGTTTTATGCTACTTTTTTTATATCATAACTATTTGCCGCTCTATATTTTTTTAAAAAAATGGCTGCGGCAAAGCTGCATTTGAAAGTCTATTAAGGAGTATATTGCCTGCATGAAAGGTGTTTACTGGATTTATCTAATTCTTATTTTTTGCTGCGCCTCTTTTTCCAAAAAAGAACAAGAAGCCTGGATACGAATTAACCAATTGGGCTATACTCCGCAAGGAAAAAAAGTAGCCGTTTGGTGCAGTAAAGAAGAAACAAAAATATCCTCTTTTCAATTGATAGATTCGCTCTCCGGCAGAGTAGTTTTTTCCGGGCAGGCCGGAAAAGCTTTTGGTAAATATGGCCCATTTACACAAACTTATCGGCTTGACTTTTCTTCTTATAAAAAGCAGGGCAAATACTTTATAAAGTCTGGAAAAACAGTTTCACCTTCTTTTAAAATAGATGCTGAAGTATATAAAGGTACCGCCGATTTTTGCTTGCGCTACATGCGGCAGCAACGCACCGGTTTTAATCCTTTTTTAAAAGACAGTTGTCACACACATGATGGCTACACCTTGTACGGACCAATGCCGGACAGCACCCATGTTGATGTAGTAGGCGGCTGGCACGATGCATCTGATTACTTGCAATACTCCACCACTTCGGCAAATGCAACTTATCATTTATTGATGGCGTACCGCGATTATCCGCAAGTGTTTGGAGATACAAAAAGCAGCAATGGATTAGACGGAAAAAATGGTACCGCTGATGTATTGGACGAAGCAAAGTGGGGGCTGGATTGGCTGCTAAAAATGCATCCTCAACGGGATATTATGTATAACCAAATTGGCGATGACCGCGACCATCAGGGCATGCGCATTCCTAAAGAAGATTCATTTTACGGAAAGGGTTTTGAGCGACCTGTTTATTTTATCAATGGCCTTCCGCAGCAGAGGGGAAAGTTTATGAACAACACCACCGGCACTTCTTCTACGGCAGCAAAGTTTGCCAGTGCGTTTGCTTTGGGTGCTACTTTATTTCAACAAAAGGATCCAACTTATGGAGTCAATTTAATGGACCATTCAGGATCGGCACTTAGTTATACTTTAAAAAAGCCAGGTGTGACACAAACCGTTTCTGTTAAGTCGCCTTATATCTATGCAGAAGATAATTGGGTAGATGATATGGAGTTGGCTTATGCTAGCTATTCCCTTGCAAAGAAGAATATGAATACCAAAGCAGGTTCTATATCAAAATCAGGGATGGGTAGCATTCAGTATCTTGATTCAGCTTTTCAATATGCACAGCAAGAAAAAATAACTCCCTGGCTTGGTGCCGATACGGCAAAGCATTACCAATGGTATCCCTTCATTAACCTGGGTCATTATGAGTTGGCAAAACAATTAACCGGAGCTAGAAAAGAAACTATTATTAGTTATTATAAGCAAGGCATTCAACAGGTATGGAACAAAGCAAAAGGAAACGCCTTTTTCCGCGGCGTCCCTTTCATATGGTGCAGCAACAACCTTACGGTTTCTTTTGCCATCCAATGCCTTTGGTACCAGCAATTAACCGGCGACCCACAATTTGAAGAGTTGGAGCAAGCCAACATCGATTGGCTGTTTGGCTGCAACCCTTGGGGCACCTCTATGGTGTATGGCCTTCCTTCTTGGGGAGATAGTCCGGTAGATCCTCATTCAGCATTTACACACCTCAAAAATTATCCTATTGATGGAGGCCTTGTGGATGGTCCGGTCTATGGCAGCATTTATAAAAATCTGATTGGTATTTCTTTATATCAACCCGATGAATATGCAGCCTTCCAAAGTGACCTGGTGGTGTACCATGATGACTACGGAGATTATAGCACGAACGAACCTACAATGGATGGAACAGCTTCGTTGATCTATTTATTGGCCGCAAAAGAAGGAGCGGCAAAGCCGGTGGTAAAAAAAAAGTAGATACCAATAATTATTCTTTTTCGCATGGCGCCATCATAAGAGGCGATACCACTAAGAGAGAGCTGGCAATTGTTTTTACGGGCGATGAATTTGGGGATGGTGGTTCCTATATTGCTTCGGTACTAAAAGAGAAAAAAGTAACAGCTTCCTTTTTTTTAACCGGGCGCTTTTACAGAAATAAAGCTTTTGCGCCCATTATTACCCGGTTAAAAAAGGACGGGCATTACCTTGGCCCGCACAGCAATGAGCACCTTCTTTATGCTGACTGGATAAAGCGCGACTCCCTGTTGGTTTCCAAAAAAGAATTTAGTGATGACCTCATTAAAAATTATGCGGCCATCCAATCTTTTGGAATTGAAAAGAAAAAGGCATCTTATTTTTTACCACCTTATGAATGGTACAATGATACTATTGCTGCCTGGACAAATGACCTAAATTTAACGCTGGTCAATTACTCACCCGGTACTATCTCTCACGCTGACTATACCACACCTGATGCGCCCAATTACAGGGATTCAAAAACAATCTTTCAATCTATACTTGATTTTGAAGAAAAGTCTTCTTCGGGGTTAAATGGTTTTATTTTATTAATGCACATAGGTACCGACCCGAAGCGTACCGACAAATTTTATCATCAATTACCCAAGCTTTTAACCTGGTTGCAGCAAAAGAATTACCATATAAAAAGGCTGGACGACCTGCTAAAAGGGCCGAAAAAATCCTAAAGAACATTAACAATTACCATTGGTTAGGCTTTTATGATATAGATTGTATTTTTGCAATGGAAATTAAAGCGTATGAAATTCGATAAAATTCATAATAAGGGGCAGGCGCAACTTTTTAGCAGCCCCTACCTCGAAATGTTTACCAAGGCCAATCCGCTGGTTATTTGGGGCATGTATCTACCTATATTTATTGGGTTGCCTCTTTATGCGGTCAATTACTTTGGCTTTCAAATAGGCAGGGCCACCATATTATTTTTAGGCGGTATGTTTGCCTGGACCTTGATGGAATATGTGCTGCACCGTTGGGCCTTTCATTGGATTGCTGAAAGCAAAAAAGCACAAAAAGTTATTTATATTTTACATGGCAATCATCATCATTACCCTCGCGATCGGGAGCGTTTGTTTATGCCGCCCCTGCCTAGTCTTATTTTAGCGGTTACTCTATTTGGTATTCAGTACGGGATCATGCAGGAATACTCTTTTGTTTTTTTCCCTGGTTTCTTACTGGGGTATCTTTTATATGCTACCATGCACTACGCCATTCATGCCTGGAACCCACCTCTTAAATGGATGAAACCCCTGTGGCGCAATCACCACCTTCATCATTACAAAGACGAAGAAAAAGGATTTGGCGTTAGCTCTACTTTTTGGGATCATGTGTTTGGAACCATGTTTGACCTTAAAAAAGAAAAAGAAGATAAGGAAAAAGTGCAGGAGCTGATGTTTGAAAAAAAGAGATAAAATTCATTGGATTTTGAATTAGTGCTTTCCTCTCGGCTTACACCTCCCTCTTAATTTTGGCTACTTAATATTCAACTTAATTTACCAATTGGGACAAAAAAAATTAATTCGCTTTGCCGAATTGGACACTTTAGCCAATGTGCTGCAGTACCCACAGGGAATGGGAGGCAAATGGAATGAATTCTTTCATAATACCGCTCCTATAACTTTAGAATTGGCCTGTGGCAAAGGTGAATATGCTGTAGGGCTCGCCCAAATTTACCCGGATCGAAATTTTATTGGGGTGGACCAAAAAGGAAATAGAATTTGGGTAGGTGCTAAAAAAGCTGTGGCTCAAAAAATAAAAAACGTTGCTTTTCTCCGCATTCAAATTGATGGCATTACAAATTGTTTTAACAGGGAAGAAGTAGATGAGATCTGGATCACATTTCCTGATCCGCAACTACGCATATCAAAAGATAAAAAGAGATTAACGCATCCAAAGTTTTTAAGGATGTACCAGCAGATTTTAAAACCGGGTGGAAAAATTAATTTAAAAACAGACAGCCCGGAACTGTTTCTTTTTACTAAAAAAGTCATTCAACTGTATGGATGCACTCTCCACGAAGAACTGGATGATGTACACCGGCAACCGGATGTAAAACCAGAACTTTCTATAAAAACTCATTACGAAGCCTTAGACATTGCAGGTTCCAACAAAGTGCATTATTTATCTTTTTCGCTGCCTGCCCTTATCTCCGGCAAAGACCTGGATGCTCAATTGCACCAACAATTAAAGCATGAAGCAGCAGCCATTGATTGAGGGAATAGATTATTATTATAATGAAAAAGGATTGGTAGTATTAACCGCCCATCATCATTTGCAACGCGGCTATTGCTGTGGCTTAAGCTGCCAACATTGCCCTTACCAATACGAAGCCGTGCCGGAACCAAAACGATCCCTACTTTTAGGCACTAATAATGAAAAAGAAACCGGCAAAAAATAATCTGGAGCCTTTAAGAAAAGTAAAACCTTCAGGCAGGCAAGATGCTTCATTTTTTGAAGATGTATTTGCTGTGGTACGTCAAATACCCAAAGGTCGCGTTACGTCTTTTGGGGCCATTGCTGCAGCGCTTGGCACAAGATCTTCTTCACGTATGGTGGGCTGGGCTATGAACAGTGCACACCAAATGATACCCAAGGTACCTGCCCACCGCGTGGTTAACCGCATGGGATTATTAACAGGTAAAATGCATTTTGCCTACCCGGAACAGATGCAGGAATTGCTGGAAAGTGAAGGTGTAAAAATAGTGGACGATGCCGTGCAGGATTTTAAAAAATTGTTTTGGGATCCGATGATTGAGTTAAGCTTATAGGTAAAAATAAGTTGCATATCTGCTGAACCCTTTATTAATATAAAATCATTATAGAAGATCAAAAATTGGTTAGTTATACTATCAATCTTACCGGTAATACGGACTGATCATCAAATAAATAATAGGACCGGTAACTGCTACATAAAACCAAATGGGCCAGGTGATTCTTGCCAATTTTTTATGTGCGGCTCTTTCATTAATCAATCCCCTGTATGCTGTAAAAAGAATGAACGGAAGCACGATGCCGGCCAAAGGAATATGCGTACCTAATAAAATGTAATAAATCAATCTCCACGACCCACTATCCAGTTTTTCCTGTGCCGTCACAATGCCATTACCATCCACATCACCAAACTTTGTTTCGCCTGCAAAAAGGTGATGGCAAATATAACTTACTAAAAAAAGTACGGAGAGTGCCAGTGCCGCAAGCATCACTTTTTTGTGGGTTTCGTAATGCTTGTTCTTTACCTGATATAAACCTACTAACAACAAAATAGCCACACCCGTATTGATAATGGCATTAGCAGTCGCAAATAGATGTTCGTTGAATCCAAGGTTGGCATGCACCTTTACGCGGCTCAATAATACAATGGCTGTAAATACTATAATGGAAACAATAAAAATAAGGGTTCTTGCTTTTTTATCGTTTTTAACTACCTCTACTTTCATTTGCTTTTTTATCTTTTTTCAAAAAGAAAAATAATATACCGATGCCTAAAAAGGTTGCTAAAAAAAGCAACGCCAGGGGCATTAGTTTTCCCGCAAAAAAGCTTTTACGCTTTGGATCTTTCTCTAATGATAGCAATACAATATCGTTTGATAATCGGGCAATGCCGGTTGAATCCAGGCCGTGATAATATCCTCTGATATGCCTATCCTTATCTATTAAAACCATATAGTCCGTATGAAAAAAGCTGGTGTCTACTCCTTTACCATCTTGCGCCAACACCTTCATATGCTCAATGGACATATCGTAAATTTCTTTTTTATCCCCGGTGAGTAACCACCAACTATCGGGATCTATCTGATAACGGTCAGCCCACTTTTTCAATTCAGGTACACTGTCCCTTTCCGGGTCTACGCTAAAGGACAAAAACTGGACAAAATCAGCGGGAGTATTTCCTGCGCGGCTAATAGTGGAAATGCCGTCTTGTAGCCGTTTCATGTTCACCGTCATTCGGGGGCAGATGGTGGGGCAATGGGTAAAAAAAAAGTCAGCTACTATGATTTTTTTTCCAATGTCATCCCAACCTACTTTTTGACCCAGTTGATTGGTAAGTGCCATTGGGGGAAGGGTGTGCCAGATGGTATCTACCATTTTTTTTCCGTTGACTGTATTTTCAGCTACTGAATCATAGATATAATGGCGGGGCATTACTATCGCATTGTCGGTTGCTTTTTTCAATAAAAAATAGCTGATTACCGGAATGAGCAACGCCATCACTATTCCATATACTGCATTCTTATTCACATCTATAAATTAAAAACCACCGCAAAGGTAATTGCGGTGGTCAAACTATCTCTTAATTAAATTATAATCAATCTAAAACGTGGACCGATGTATCCTTTACCGGAGCCTGGTGATCTACCATCTGCTCCCGAAAATGTTTATCGTATTTATTACGGTTGTTTCTGAAGGCATTTCCATCCAACAAAAAAGCAGTAATAAACCAAATGAAAAGCATTAAGGGAACTACTACCGTCATGATCAGATTGCGTACTTCATCACCAAGGTGCATGAATACGCTCACAATATAAAATGCTTTTGCAAGCGTCAGTACGGAAATCACGCCTTTAATAAATAAGTGTATCCAATAAGGCATTCCCGGTACAGCATACATCAGCAAACCAAGACCTAACTCGATCATAGTAATTATCAATAATATCCAGAAGGTTTTCCAAATTCGTTTCGTACCACTGGTATGTTCCGGATGAAAGGTTACTTCTTCCGATGTATGTGCTGCGTGTTGATCCATTTTCAATTCTATTTAGTTCTATTTAAACAAGATAAAAACATAAGAATACAAATACCCAAACCAAGTCTACAAAATGCCAGTACAGACCTGCTTTTTCTACCATCAGGTAATGTCCCTTTCTTTCAAAAACGCCTGTTTTAGCCATAATAAGCATTATGATATTAATCACAACTCCGGAAAAAACATGGAATCCGTGGAAACCAGTGATTCCATAAAAAAAGCCACCAAAGGACACAGGGCCAGTTTCCCGAACATGTATTTCAGCCACATTAATCATTCCTCTTAACTGCTCATCACTCATAAGGGCCAGTTGTTCATGGCTCATTGAATGATTTTCCATGTGCACCAATTTTACTAAACCTTCATGTGGTGTTTTACTCAGTGCATCTGCAATGGCAGAACCATGCACTTGAGCTCCCCATGGATTAATCCGTGTTGTTTGGCCTACTACATCCAAGTGGCCGCCTGCTAACACTGCGTGCTCACCTGTGATAAGGTGGGTCCACTCCCAAGCCTGGCAAAGTAAAAATGCAATACCTCCTACTATGGTCCAGGCAAGCCATTTTACTACTCCTTTCTTATCTCCATGATGACCTGCGTGTACTGATAATACCATAGTCACGGAACTCATGATGAGGATGAAGGTCATTACACTTACAAACGTAAGTGGAAGGTTGGCATGCCCTGCTCCGGGGAAAGCATTAAATACCACGTTTGGATCGGGCCAAAAATTTTGAGAAAAACGGATGGTGCCATACGATATAAGGAAAGCTCCAAAAGTGAAGGCATCGCTTATTAAAAAGTACCACATCATCACTTTTCCATATTCCACATTGAACGGACTTCTACCTCCGTTCCACCATTTAATCTCTTTTGCTACAGCTGCTTGCGCCATAAGTATTAATTCAAATTTCTAAAAATAGTATGTTCCAATTCCTTAAGGACAACTTGCCTTTTTTACTTTAAGTATATAAAAAAGATCAAAAGGTATATCCATAAAAAATCTACAAAATGCCAATAAGTAGCTGCTACTTCCACCGGTACCGGATTATAGTTTTTAGTAGTTCCAAAAAATGCTTTGCTTACCAAAAACAACAATGCAATAATACCTCCCAAAACGTGAAGGCCATGCAGACCGGCTATGATATATAAAAATTGCCCGGCACCTGCTCCTTTAAATCGTACACCGTTTTCCCACATCCAACTAAAACCTTTCCATTGCAACAACACAAAGGCAATACCGAGCAAGGCCGTTATCAAAATAAAAACCCTGTATTTTGACATTTCCCTTTGCTTAAATGCGCGAACCGCCATCAACATGGTAAGGCTGCTCAATAGCATGGCAATGGTGGAATACCAAAAGTAATTTGGTGTTTCTACCACCACCCAATTTGCCTGATTGCTTTTTACAATATACGCACTGGTAAGCCCGGCAAACATCATGAGAATGCTGGCAATAGCTACCCATAAGGTAAACTTATGAGGGTGAATTTTATTTTGTTGCGGGGCACTCACTGCTTCCATCTCTCTGTTTGTATTAATTTATTTTAAACCCTTTTATTGGGGTTACAATTTATCTGCTAACAATGCGAGCATCACTACCGGTAAATATATATAACTGCTAAACATTACTCTTTTTGCTGCTTTCGCATTTAAATCTTTATATAATCGTAGACATTGCACTACTAAAAAAACATTTGCCAAAAAAACTATAATTACGCTCACCCATCCTGTAAGGTCTATGGCATAAAAAACCAATCCTACGGGAATCATTAGCAAGGAATAAATAACTGTTTGCAATGCAGTGTATTTTGTAGGCCCGCTTTTGCTCGGCAACAATTTAAATCCTGCATTGGAATAATCACCATGTGCTAACCAGGCAATAGCCCAAAAATGAGGAAACTGCCACAAGAACTGCAATAAAAAAAGAACTAAACCTCCATAATCCTGCACCCCGTTTCCCGCATAAAATAAAGCATCGTTGCCTGCCGTCCAGCCGATAAGGCAAGGTAATGCTCCGGGAAATGCACCTACCAACACTGCAATGGCACTTACTTTCTTTAATGGGGTGTAGATAAAAGCATATAAGAATAAACTAAATAATGCCAGACCTGCACTTAACCAATTAAAAAAATAACCAAGGATCCATACGCCAATCAACCCGGTAATTACTGCAAATGCCCATCCTTCCTGAACCGACATTCGACCTGCTGCCACGGGACGTTTTGCCGTTCGCTTCATCATTGCATCGGTGTCCTTTTCTACTGTCTGATTGATTGCGTTGGCACTGCCTGTTACCAGGAAACCACCAATAAATAATAAGGCAATCATCTGCCAACTAAAAGCTACCACGTTAGGTGCCAGCAAATAGCTGATAACAGAAGAAAAAACAACCATAATGTTCAAGGAAGGCTTTGTTAACTGCAAATAATCTTTGAGTTTATTGTTGCCAGTTACTTCTCCCTCCTTACTCATTCTCTTGTTTCCCTGCTTACTGTCCTGTAAACGTTTATTTCAAAAAACTAATGTTTCGATTCATTTTGACCCACTGGTTCTGTCTGCGGAATATAGTCGCGACCATCTTTGCTATAATCGTACGCCCAGCGGTGTACTTCCGGTATCTCACCCACCCAGTTTCCATGTCCCGGGTTTATTGGCGTTGTCCACTCCAGAGTAGCAGCACCCCAAGGATTTGCCGTTCTTACTTTTCTTCCTTTGTACATGGAGTAAAAGTAATTAAACACAAAACTCAGTTGTACAGCAAATACGATGATGGTGATAATAGTAATGAATTTATTCAGCTCATTAAATTGCTTGAATGAAGACCATAAGCTGTAATCAAGATAACGCCTTGGAACTCCCGCTAGACCCTGGTAATGCATTGGCCAGAATATAAGATAAGCGCCAACAAATGTGATCCAAAAATGTATGTAACCTAAAGTGTTATTGAGGTAGCGGCCAAACATTTTTGGGAACCAATGATATACACCCGCAAACATTCCAAAGAATGCAGCTACACCCATTACTAAATGGAAGTGGGCAATGATAAAGTAAGTATCATGAATGTGAATATCAATGGTGGAATTTCCCATCCATATACCGGTAAGACCACCGGATATAAAAATACTTACGAAGCCAATACTCCAAAGCATACCTGGAGAAAATCGCAAATTGCCTCGCCATAAAGTAGTCAACCAGTTGAACACTTTAATGGCTGATGGTATGGCGATCAATAAGGTCAAGAGTACAAAAAAGGCGCCTAGGAATGGATTCATACCACTCACAAACATATGGTGTGCCCATACCAAAAGGGCAAGAATGGTGATGGCAAATAAAGAACCGACCATGGCCATATAACCAAAGATTGGTTTGCGGGCATTCACACTCATTACCTCAGATACAAGGCCCATTGCAGGCAATATCACAATGTATACTTCCGGGTGGCCTAAAAACCAAAACAAATGTTGGTACAAAATAGGGCTACCACCTTCGTTGGGTAATATTTGACCGTTTACTACAATATCACTGAGGTAAAAACTGGTGCCTATATTTCGATCAAACAATAATAAGATGAAGCCGGAAAGCAATACCGGGAAAGATAATATTCCTAATATCGCTGTGAAAAACAACGCCCAAATCGTTAATGGCAATCGAGTCATGGTCATACCTTTGGTGCGCAGGTT
>JBDSBL010000093.1:0-14950 GCA_039921625.1 Chitinophagaceae bacterium | reverse complement strand
AAAGGAACTTTCTCAATAGGTTCATTTAATTCCTTTAAATCGGGGCATATCCATCCACCATTATTTTCAGTAAACCGATGCCACTCTTGTCAACCAACTTATAAAATAGGTGATTTTATTTTATTGGTTAATGCAGGTTAGTTTATTAAAACTATAAAGTGTTTTTATACCTAAAATAAAGTCTGTACGCTTCGCTCAGAAATGCTGCCTCCTTATATAAAATTTAATTAATAACTTATAGAGTGATTTATTTGGTAAATAGTATGAGGGTAAATAATTGGAAAGATTTTGTTGAATTTAAAAGTAACAACCATGAAACGTCAGAACTATATTGATCTTCATTGTCATCCATCATTTAAATCAAACTTTAAGAATCCGGGCAAAAGATGGAATAACTGGGATGGATTACAGCTTAGTGATGTTAGAAATAGTTCAATTTTAGTATCTCAGAGTTCACTTTCTCAAATACTTCAGTCTTCTAACCTGGTTGTCGTCCCATTGCACCCGGTTGAACCTGGAATGATCGATAACTACTTAATTCGCATTGGTGATTTAATTTTAAATGCAGTAGATACCGACCGTCTCAATTCTATTATTAACAACAATCCTTCTTCCTTTGACCTAATAAGATCTGAATTAATAAATCTTCAGGAACGAAGTAGTAAAGGACAGAAAGTCAAAATAATAAAGAGGTTTGATGAATATGATGAAAGTGACCTACAAACGCTCCATGTAGTTTTAGCAGTGGAAGGGCCACATTCTTTTTATTTGGATGAGAATAAAGTTGACCGGGTCGATGAAATTTTAAAAAGATTTACCGATTGGATAGAACAAACCGGAGGAATACTTTACCAGTCTTTGACTCATTTGACTTACGGCATTTTCGCAAACCATGCTTATGGAAATAAAATACTGCCAAAGAAAAAAATGCTGCCGGAAGGATTTGGAATTAGACAACCTTGGTGCCAAAAGCTTATCGACGAAATTTATGGACACCAAATTATTGTCGATGTAAAACATATGAGTTTAGTAGCCCGTGAACAATTTTATAAATACCATAATGAAAATTGGTCCCTCCAACCCATTATATGTAGCCACTGTGCGGTCACTGGTTTTTCTTGGGATAAAATACTTGAAGTAATAGCAAATAGGCCAGTGAAATTAGAAAAAATTGAATTGTGGAATAATACAGTTAAGATAATTTACAAATATTTTTTTGACCCTATAAGAAACGTTCCTTACTATCCGCTTTCCATAAATTTATATGATGAAGACATTATGCAAATCATTCAATCCAACGGTTTAATTTGCCTGGAAATGGATGCAAGAATGCTTGGTGAAAAAGTTAGGCACTCTTCAAAAGAATTTGTAACCAGAGATGAGTTTAATTACTGGACTGAGCATCATCCGGCAACAAATGAATTTGCTGATTTACATTTCATTCAAAAGGTTGACCAGGACTATATGGTTACTATTGATGATGCAGATGAAGAATTAGAAAACAATAAAATATTGTTTGGGGAAAAGCCTGAATATATAAAGCGGCAGGAAGAAGAAAGGGTGAACAGTGGATGTTATGAAAAGCTTTTTGTAAATCAATTATTACATATTCATGAAGTAGTAAGTAGTTCAGGAATGAAAGATATAAATGCCTGGAATTACATTTCAATAGGTTCGGATTTTGATGGCCTGATAGAATCATTGCCTATATGTGTGGATGCAACCCAAATGGATGAATTTGCTGAAAAAGTCCAAATTGAATTAGATAAAAATGTAGAAACATATTCACTTGATTTAGGGGACCCAACTTCACTAATTATTGAAAAAATTTTCCGGATGAATGCACTTAATTTGATAAAAAGCAGACTATAAATTTACATATGAAGTACTGGATATTACTACTGTTTGCCATCACATCAATAAAGTCCAAAGCGCAAAACCCTGAAAACATTATCATTATAACCACGGATGGATTTCGTTGGCAAGAATTATTTAGTGGTATGGATTCTAGTATTGCCAACAATAAAAAATACAACAGTGGCGACAGTGCGTACTTATTTAAAAAATATTGGGACAATGATCCAACCCAAAGAAGAAAAAAGTTACTTCCCTTTTTATGGTCCACCGGTGAGGCTAATGGGCAAATATTTGGCAATAGAAATTTGGGTAATACAGTAAATGTGGCTAACCCTTATTGGTTTAGTTATCCTGGTTACAATGAAATATTGACTGGCTTTGCTGATACGGCAATCAACTCTAATGATTTTCCTCCCAACCCAAATACTACGGTGCTGGAATGGCTCAACAAACAACAAAACATAAAAGGAAAAGTGGCGGCTTTTGGTGCCTGGGAAGCCTTTAACCGAATTATAAATGAACAAAGAAGTGGCATTCCTGTAGTGGCTGCGTTTGATACGGTAACCGGGCTGAACCTTACTCTGCAACAACGGCTTATTAATTCCATGCTACTAAATTCTTACAAGCCCTGGCTTAATGACGAATGCTTAGATGTGTTTACTCATTATGCGGCAGCAGAATATTTAAAAGAAAAAAAACCTAAGGTTTTATACATAGCTTATGGCGAAACAGACGAATGGGCTCATGCAGGAAAATATCGTTCTTATTTAGATGCAGCCCACCAGGTAGATGCATGGATCAAGCAGTTGTGGGATTGGGTACAAAGCAATCCACAGTATCGCAATAACACTACTTTTTTTATTACTACTGATCATGGGCGTGGAGATAAAATAAAATCTGAATGGACAAGTCATGGTAGCTCAATTGATGGAGCCTCGGAGATTTGGTTTGCTGTTTTCGGATCAAAGATTGCCGCAGTAGGAGAAATGAAAAATAGAGAGCAATTATTCCAAAAACAATTTGCACAAACCTTCGCTTATCTTTTGGGCTACCACTATAAAGCTTCTCACCCGGTAGCTGACCCAATAGAATTAAAAACTAAAAAGTAGAATCGATTATAAATAGTAAATCCAAATTAGGGTCAACAAATTATAATATAAAAGACTCTTTAAAACATATGCAATAGGCACTCTTAATTGTGAGGCTCTATTTAATAAAACTGAAGTATGGTAAAATAAGGTAATGTATTATCTTTTAAAAAAAAACTTAATCTTTTTAAATTTTTTATTAAAGTTTTCTTAATTTGGCTAAATTATTAATAACTAACTCTTTTAATAATACAACCACATTTGGACAAACAAGCTGCATATAAGAGAAATATTAAAAAACATCTTTACTTTTCTAAAGCACTTTCCTGTGCTGATCTTAGTCTGCTTACACAAAAAAGTTTACCTCTTACCACTCGCGTTTTGAACGAATTGATGGAAGAAGGTTCTGTGGTAGAAACAGGTCTTGCTTTATCCACAGGAGGCCGCCGCCCGCAAATGTATTCACTCAAAGCGGATCTTTTATATGTTGTATCCGTAGCTATGGACCAGCTTATTACGCGGATAGCCATGCTGGATATGCACAACAATATTGTAGGTCCGGCGGAAAAATTTGATTTGGTATTAAGCAATAATGCAGATGCCTTAGCAGAACTAACGCAACACATAAAAGAATTCATTACCCATTCAGGTATTGATGAAAATAAAATAGCTGGTATCGGTATCGGAATGCCGGGATTTGTTGATTTTACCAAAGGCATCAACCATTCTTTTCTTAAAACAAAAGAAGGCAGTATTGTCAAATTTATAGAGACAAGAGTTGGCCTTCCTGTATTGATCGATAATGATTCGAGTTTGATAGCACTTGCTGAATTGAAATTGGGTGAAGGATTGCACAACAAAAATGTAATGGTCATCAACATTAGTTGGGGAGTTGGTTTGGGCATTATTTTAAATGGAAAAATCTTCAGAGGGGCCAGTGGATTTGCAGGAGAGTTTAGCCACATTCCACTTTTTACCAACAACAAATTGTGCAGTTGCGGAAAATTAGGTTGCCTGGAAACAGAAACCTCGATGGTGGTGCTGGCAGAAAAAGCAGTGCAAGGACTTAAGGAAGGAAAACAATCTTCCCTTAAAAATTTGGTATTAACTAATATAGAAGAAACCACCCGGCAGATCATTGATGCTGCTAATAGCGGTGACAAGTATGCGGTTGAACTTTTTTCAGAAGCAGGGTACAACATTGGTCGTGGCGTGGCCATATTGATACATTTATTAAACCCGGAACTGGTGGTACTCAGCGGCCGTGGAGCCGCAGCCGGAAGGCTATGGCTGGCGCCCATTCAACAAGCTATTAACGAACATTGTATTCCTAAAATAGCCGAAAAAACAGAAGTAAAAATTTCCTCTATCGGGCAGCAGGCTGAGTTGATTGGCGCGGCTGCTTTAGTGATGGAGCATTATGATAGAATCTCTCCTATGCAACATAAAAAATCATCTCATATTTTATCTGAATTACCATCCAAAAATTAACTGGGACATTAAAATTTTAAATCTAAAAATTTCACTGCAATGAAAAAAATGACACCACGGTTTTGGCTTTGTCTGCTGTTTAGTTTTTGTGTAGGCCTTGTAGCCGCACAGCAGCGCACCATCACCGGTACTGTAAAAGATGATAAGGGCAATCCTGTGGTAGGAGCTACTTATTTAGTAAAAGGAACAAACATGGGAGGAGTTACCAACGACAAAGGAATGTTTACCGTAATGGTGGATGGAGCCAATCCGGTAATCGTTCTTAGTTCTGTTGGTTTTGCCAGCAGAGAGGTGAAAGTAGGACAAGGCAATAACCTTACTTTTTCATTAACGCCAGATGACGGAGCCATGCAAGAAGTAGTGGTCACGGCATTAGGTGTTCGTAAAAAAGATAAGAACCTTGGTTATGCCGTTACTACATTAAAAGGAGAGGAGCTTACCCGCACCAACACGGTAAATCCTATTGCTGCCTTGCAAGGAAAGGTAGCCGGGGTAAATGTAAACGTAGTATCTGCAGGCGGTGTGCAAACATCTCCATTCATACAGATCAGAGGTGCCAAAGTATTGGGCAAACCAGGGCAAAATTCAAATCAGCCCATTTTTGTAATTGATGGAACCGTATTGGAAAACAATGTTTTTGATGCGGATAATTCTGATGGTGGTTCTCAATTGAAAAATTTGAACCCGGATGATTATGAATCTATAACTGTTTTAAAAGGAGCTGCGGCTACATCTCTGTATGGTTCTCGTGGTATTAATGGAGCTATTGTAATAGTAACTAAAAAAGGAAAAGCGGGTTCTGGTTTGGGTGTTGAATTTAATTCCACATATCAAACGCAAGATATTTATAAGGCACCAATGACTTACCAAAACGTGTATGGTCAGGGAAGCTGGTCTGCAGCAGAAGGTAACTTTCGGCCAGATGGTACGGTGATTCAAACCATGGGAAGCTGGGGACAAAAAATGGATGGAAGTATGCACCCCGCTGTAAGTAACTATGATAAAATGGTTCCTTATTCCCCTCAACCGGATAATTGGAAAGTGTTTTATCAAAATGGCAGTTATGTTAATAATAACGTGGCCTTGAGTGGTGGCTCTGATAAATTTGGTTTTCGCTTTTCCTATTCAAATAATTTTTCGAAAGGCATGTTGCCCAACAATGATTTGAAAAGAAATTCTTTTGATTTTAAAATGAATGGGCAGTTGAATAAAGTGTTCTCTACTGAATTTGGTTTGGCATATGCCAACACGGTAACCCGCAACTTTTACTCTCAGGGAAGATACTATTATGGAGGTGGCCAGAACCTTGGTTTCAACACCTACTATTTGCCTCGTAATATAGATACCAAAGATTGGTATGCCACTTATCGTGCTGCTGATAATACACCGGATTTCACCCATGCTTATGGTAATTTATCTGCGGTAGTAAATGCCTTTTCTCGTTTTGATAAAAATAATTTTTACCGGTACGAAAATTCACTACTTGGTTTTACACAATTAAAAGCACAAGTAGCTCCATGGCTTGACTTTTCGGCAAGAGCCAATGTGAATTTTTATAAAATACATACTGAAGAAAAGAACCTGGGTAACGACAAAAACAACAAAGGTGGATACTATGGTATTGGAGGTAATTATTCCACTGATTATACTATGTTATTCATGGGTCATGCCACTAAATCATTAATGAATAATGATCTGAATTTAGATTTTAGATTGGTAAATGAAGTATATGGTAACCGTCAGGGAGAGTCTTGGAGAGCTAGTTCTAATGGTGGCTTGAGTGTACCAAACCAATTCTTTCTTGGCAATTCAGTAAATAATGTGCAAAGCAATTATGGCTATTCAGTAAGCCACCCATCCAAACTAACGGTTGGTGTTGCCGGTATCTTAAACCTGAATTATAAGCAATTCTTAAATGTGGAACTTACCGGTCGTAATGACTGGTTGAGCACCCTTACTTATCCATATGCGGTGATTGGCGGTATGAACAATTATACCGTCTTCTATCCATCAGTAAATGTATCTTATTCTTTCTTCGATCAGTTTAGAGAAACGATGCCTTCCTGGTTATCTTCCGGAAGATTAAGAGCATCGCTTGCTTATGTAGGTAACTCTGGTATTGCCGGAGCTTATGCTACCGGTAGTGGATATGTGCCTGCTACAATTTATAACTCCAATGGACAATCCGTAGGATTAGCAAATCAATACAGAGCCAACATTAAACCAAACCTTGACTTGAAACCACAGGTACAACGTTCTCTTGAGTTAGGTACCAATTTTGGTTTGTTGAAAGACCGGATCAATGTAGATTTTGCATGGTACAAAACAAATACGTTTGATCAGTTGCTTGAGTTAGGTGGTGTATTGGAAACCGGCTACAGCACTGTGTTTGTGAATGCAGGTAACATTCAAAACAAAGGATTCGAATTATTATTGAACCTGACCCCGATCCGTAAAAAAGATCTCAGTTTGGATTTTGCTATCAATATGGCAAAAAACAAAAGCAAGATAATTTCATTTGGTAATGGAATAAAAGAATGGGAATTAAGTGGTGGATACGATGGTGCAAATGTGTATGCCTACGAAGGTGGAGATTTTGGAGTTTTAGTTTCAGAATCATGGGCTTCTGTAAAGCATGACCCTAAAACAGGATATCCATTAATAACAGTTGCCGGCAGAAACATTAATACCAATCCTTTAGATAAAAGAAATTTCCAGCTGTATAATTATGTTGGTAATTCAGATGCGGATGGCCGTGCAAAAATTGGAAAAGTAGAACCAGATTTTACAGGCGGTATTGGTGGTACACTTCGGTACAAAAGCTTCTCATTATTTACGCAGGTAGATACACGTATAGGTGGGTATGTTTATTCAGAGGCAATGAACTACGCAATGGCACAGGGTACGCCTGAAGCCTCATTACAATGGAGAGATCAGGAGCATGGCGGTGTTGAGCGTATTGACTCTTATACCGGTAAAGCAAGATTTGATGGAGCTATTCCAAATGTAGTATTTGCTGATGGTCAAATGAGTCCTTTGAAACCAACAGAAAGCATCGCTGGATTGACCTTTCGCGAAGCGTATGACAAAGGTTTAGTAGAGCCATGGAAATCATCTGCTTACCATGTGTATTCTTACGGTTGGGGTACCAATATCAATAGCGTCAACAACCTAAGCACGAGCAAAAATTCATGGACCATGTTACGTGAAATCACTCTAGGTTATCGCTTACCGGCTGCTATTTTAGGTCATTCCTTTTTGAAAGGAGCCCGCCTGAGTGTATCGGCTCGCAACGTAGGGTATTTGTATAAAACATTAAAAGGAGGACAAAATCCTGAATCATTGCAAAGCAATGATCCATTCCGTCCTTACATTACCGGTGGTGTTCCCTTTTCACGCAGCTATGCAGCCACTCTAAATATTACTTTATAAAAATTGAATTTTAAAACGATGAAAAAGATCAATAAATACTTGATTGGTTTGGTGGTTGTTGCGTTTCTATCGCCCTCCTGCAAAAAAACAATGACTGATCTGAATACCAATCCAGACCTCTTAAACGATGCAGCACCGGAATATCTTTTTACCGGTGCTACGCAAGATTTAAATATGGGCTCACGCGATAGAACGTCCCAGAAATTTGGAACCACTATGACGTGGATGCAATACATAGTGCCGGAAGGAGTAGGCTCTGATGCGCTTGCCGGTAGGTATTGGAAAGCGGGAGGTGATCCGTCAAAAGGTCCTGTTCCCGGATTTTCTTATTACAATGATTATTTTGGATCCATAGGCCGAGACTTAAATCGCATCATCCAAAAGATTGATAATATGAGTGCGGCTGATAAAGAAACCTACAAAGGTTTACGGGCCATTTGTCAATCAATTGATGTTTTTCATGCCTGGAGAGTTGCCGATATTTATGGCGCATTGCCATACAGCCAGGCATTTCAACCGGAAAAATATCCTACTCCGGCTTATGACTACAACTGGGATCTTTATAAGGTTTTTGATACCAAATTAAAAGAAGCAGCTACTGCTTTGGCAGCCTCCGGCACGTCACAGATAGCTCTTGGTAGCCAGGATCTATTTTATAGTGGAGATTATACAAAGTGGTTAGGTTTTACCAATAGCTTGCGCATCAAAATTGCACAGCGCTTTGAAAGAAGAGACCCTGCACAATTAGCCGCTGTATTAGATGATATTTCTAAAACATTTGCCAGCAAGATAATGGCCTCTAATGACGGTTCATTTGCTGTAAATCATACCCGCGATTGGAATAATAATGTGGATGATATCAATGTGATCTTGTTTTCCTACAATGCTTCTTATTCTTTTGTGGAGCAACTTAAATCAACCTCTGATCCACGTATCAAATTCATGCTTCGTGAGAATGATTTTGGAGCTAATGCCAAACAATACAGAAGGGTGCAAGACCTTGGAACTGCTCAGTCAAAAACTGATCTTTTAACTCCGGAGAACATGGTTCGCTATTGGGGCAAACATGCTTCACCTGCATCAGCAGGTAATGCTACCTACGGATCTACAGGTGGTAACAGGTATAAAACATTTACACTTACCGGAACCAATGGCAACCAAACACTTGGATTTGAATCTGCAATTCAGTCACGGCTTTTCATAAAAAATGGAGGCTTTGGAGGCTTCAATGCTTTATCATCCAGAGATCTGATGCATGATGATGAGGCGTATGTAGATCCTGCTACTATTAAAATGAAATCCTATTTTATATCTTACCCGGATGTATGTTTTATGATGGCTGAAATTGCTGCTAAAGGTGGCAATGGTTTAGGCAAATCGGCTAAAGAATGGTTTGATGCCGGAGTAATGAATTCCTTTGATTTATACAAGCAAATGGCAGTTGCTACCGGTGTACCAGGAGCTAGTTCTGTTACATTAGGAAGTTTTGCAACTACGCTTCCTTACTTAGGATTACCAAGCATTTATACACAAGCCTGGGTTAATAATTTACTTACACCTGATGAAGCTTGGGGACTTTGGAAGCGTACCGGATATCCTCAGTTTACTGATGTGCGCCCTGGATCAAATGGTTTGATAGGAACCACCAGCATTGCCTACTTAGAAAATCTATGGGACGGCAATGAGAATCTAAAAATGCCACGGAGAGATGCTTTGAGATTGACTTCCAGCCAAAACCAGGACAACTTCCTGAAGGCAGTAGAAGCACAAAAAGCAAAAGACCCGGCATACGGTGTATCAGCTACTGATACAAAAGGTCGCATATGGTGGGACAATAATTAAGTTTTTCATTCATATAGCAGTTGTTGATTTTTAGAAGAACCAACCCCTCACTGGGGTTGGTTTATTTCTTATTAGCATTCTATTTTTTGTCTTTTTTATTCTTTCGTGCGTCTGTAGGTAGAAACTTATTTTTTGGGTATCATCAATTCTAATTTATTGATGGATGGAAAGTTTGCGTTACGCTGCTTCTGCTATTTGCAGTATTAATTTGGTTTATAAAAATTGTAATAAATGAGTAAAGGATTTTTGCTTGGATTAATTGGGTTATTTATTACTTGTAGTGCCCATGCTGCTGATACCTTACACGTGGTAACCCACAAAGGAGAAACCGTGGTAACCAATCCGGCCAAAGGCTTTAATGAGTACAAGCGGTGGGGACTATTTCCCTCATCTAAAACTCCCATTAGAAAAATTATTATGCATGTAAAGTTTGCCTGTCCAGATTCTATGCGCTGTGCCGATTGGGATTACCTGGATATCATTTCTATAAAAAGAGTAGGCGGAGTTGCCGGGGCTAATAAAGATTTTGAAATAGGCCGAATGCTGACCCCTTATGGTGGAGCCTTCAACAAGGATTGGAAGTTTGATTGGGAGCTAGATGTCACGGATTTTAGTTTGCTTTTAAGAGATAGCGTGGAAATAGAATACAATCATTCGGGGTACGAAGAAAACAAAGACCGTGGTTGGAAGATCACGCTTGATTTTGAGATCATTAAAGGGCATCCATTAGCTGAACCCATCAGCATAAAAAAAATTTATGGAGGCAATTTTAAATATGGAGATAGTGCGCAATCCATTGAAACTTTTCTTCCGCCAGTACAATTTGACCGCTTAGGCAATGCGGATTTTGCAAAACTTAAAATAGCTCAAACAGGTCATGGAGCTAACAAGGGAGATGCCTGCGGCGAGTTTTGCAGCAAGAAGAGAGAAATAGTTTTTAATAATAAAGTAATTGACTTACGGCCCATGTGGAGAAAGTGTGGCGATAATGTATTGTATCCTCAAGCTGGTACCTGGGTATATGACCGCGCCAATTGGTGCCCGGGGTATTTACAAATTCCAGATGATTACCTGCTTCCCTTAAAGAATAATAATACAATAGACATTAACATGGAGCCTTATGTGGCGGCCAACACAGAGGCATCAGAAAACATTACAGCCTATCTCATTCAATACAAAAAAGCAGCAACTAAATACGATGCGGGCATCTTAGATATTATGGTTCCCTCCAATGATAAGGCAAACCTGAGGAGAAACCCGGCTTGCAAAGAACCTACTATTGAAATAAAAAATAATGGAGCTTCTACTTTGAAAAGTTTGGTAATAAACTATGGTGTGGCAGGTGGTCCATTGCAGCAGAAAGTTTGGAAAGGCAATTTGTCATTTGGTCAAAAGGAAATAGTGGTATTACCGGGCTTCATCAATTCAAGGGGTAATGAAGCAACCTTTATGGTAAGCCTTTCCAAACCCAATGGAAAAAAGGATGAATTTGAAGCGGACAATAAAATGGCCAGCCTCTTTACGAAGGCACCGGTACATGGAAAAGAATTAGTACTTGCTTTTAAAACAAACAACCAACCACAACAAAATAAGTACACGCTTAACAACAGCGAAGGCACTGTAGTGTACAGTCGTAAGTTTGACAGCACACAGAAAAACATTTTGTATCGTGACACTTTTCGGTTGCAGCCTGGTTGTTATGAATTTACGGTAACGGACACTGCAGGTGATGGGTTAGAGTTTTGGGCCAATCCACGCGGTGGTAATGGTTTTGTGCGGTTGCAAGATGGTAAAGGATCTTTGGTAAAACAATTTGAATCCGATTTTGGAAGCGAGGTTTATTATAGTTTTTTGGTAAGTGATGATGAAAAGCAATGGAGCGAATTAAATAAAGAAACGGCAATTAATCTTTATCCAACAAGAACCTCAGGAAAAACAACTCTTGATATTTTTAGCGGAAAAGAAGAAGACATTTTAGTGCAGATCATCACAGATGAAGGAGCCCATTTGGTAGAAGAACATCAATATAAAAAATTAAAGGAAGGCACATTTACTTATGACCTTTCATACCGACCCGCACAGCGTTATTATTTAAAAGTTTTCATTGGTGGGGAATTGAAATTTAATAAGCGGGTAAGAGTCGGAAATTAAAAAAAATTAAGCAACAGAAAATTGGATAGCACTTTCATAATGGAATAGGGAAATGGCCATGATAGTTTATTTTTATAGGAGGTGAAATAGTAATGATAGGTGCCCTGTAAATGAATAGTAAAATGAAAATAGACCAACGATTATATATTCTTTTTTTGTCTTTTTTATTGGTAAGTTTTATACAACTGGAAGCGCAAACTGTAGCCCTTACCAAAGGATGGCAATTTTCTAAAGCTGGTGCCGGTACCTGGCATACGGCGCAAGTACCTGGTACCATTCATACGGATCTACTTTTAAATAAATTAATTCCTGATCCTTATTACCGGGACAATGAGAAAAGACTTCAATGGATAGATAAAGAAAACTGGGATTACAAAAAAAGTTTTGTTGTTTCTCCCTCCATGCTGGCAAAGAAAAATATTGAATTAGTATTTGATGGTTTGGATACGTATGCGGATGTTTATTTAAATGGAGAAAAAATTCTTGCTGCAGATAATATGTTTCGTCAATGGCGGGTGCCGGTGAAAGGGGTATTAAAACCCAACAACCAATTACTGATTCGTTTTTATTCTGCAAAAAACAAAGTGGATTCAATAGCCAAATCAAACCTTCCCCTTGTAGTGCCCGATAACGCAAGAGTATATGCACGGAAGGCGCAATATCATTTTGGATGGGATTGGGGACCCGTCTTTATTACCTGCGGTATTTGGAAAAATGCAACTCTCGAAGCTTATGACATAAAGCCAAAGGAAAAGGAATTTATCAACCCACGAAAAGTAGAATTGGTGCAGGAGCCAGACAGCATTGGAAAGTCTTTTTATTTTAAAATAGATGGCAAACCCGTGTACATGAAAGGTGCTAACTACATACCGTCAGACGTCTTTTTACCAAGATTAAAAAAGGAAGATTACCGCAAAATAATTTTATCCGCCAAAGAAGCCAATATGAATATGCTACGGGTGTGGGGTGGAGGAATTTATGAAGATGATGCCTTTTATGATCTGTGTGATGAATACGGCATTATGGTGTGGCAAGACTTTATGTTTGCCGGCGGCATGGTGCCCGGCGACGAAGCTTTTTTTAGTAATGTGCGGGAAGAAGTAAAGTACCAAATAAAGCGATTGCGGCATCATAAAAGCATTGTGCTTTGGTGTGGAAATAATGAGGTAGATGAAGCATGGAATAATTGGGGTTGGCAAAAACAATTTGGTCTGCATGGAAAAGATTCTGCCAAGGTATGGAATGATTATAAACGCCTATTTCAAGATAGCTTACCTGCGTGGGTGGCCGCGTACGACGGCACAAGGCCATATGTAAGTACGTCGCCACTTAATGGATGGGGAAAGACTAAAAGTATCACTGAAGGCGACAGTCATTATTGGGGCGTGTGGTGGGGATTGCAGGATATTGAAGTATTTAAAAATAAAACGGGCCGGTTTGTTAGCGAGTATGGAATGCAGGCAATGCCGAACTATACCACCACAGAAAGCATCACCCTGCCAATGGATAGGTTTCTATTTTCAGATGTAATAAAGTCACACCAGAAAGCAACAGATGGCTTTCAAAAAATTCAGTTCTACCTGCATCAATATTTTTTAGATTCTGCGCAGGTGAAAAAGCTTTCCTTAAAAGATTATACCTACCTCACGCAATGCCTTCAATATTATAGTTTAAAAAATAGTATTGCCATTCACCGAAGCAAGTATCCCGTAAATATGGGAACGCTATTGTGGCAATTAAATGACTGCTGGCCAGTAAGCAGTTGGAGCATTACAGATTACAGCCGGCAGCCCAAAGCCGCCTGGTATGCGGTTAAAGAAGCCTATCGCGATGATGTAATGCCAGTGCAGGATAGTGTGCGTCCAAAAAACCTGCACCTGCAAAAACCAACCATTAAAATAATACCTACGGGAGAGAGTGGCTTTACAATAGAATGCAATGTAGATGCTAAATATGTGTACCTATCTTCAGTGACAGGTGATTTGGAAATAACCGATAATTACTTTGATTTAAAAGCCGGAGTAAAAAAACAATTATTCCTTAAAAGAAGATATTTTAATCAGAGAGATTTAAAAGACATTCAAATTAAATCACTGTACGACGTCATTAAAAAATAAAGTAGAATATATTGAATGGAGATTCTAACCTGCGAAATACAGTTCAAAATCGTTACGAAATAAAAGTGTTTCTTATGAAAAAAAGTATTGCTTTCATTTGTTTATTTAGTGCCATTACGTTTCAGGTAGCTGGCCAAAATAATTATACAAAATTAGTCAACCCATTTATTGGTACAGGAGGTCATGGCCATACCTACCCGGGTGCCAGTGCACCATTTGGCATGATGCAGTTGAGTCCCGACACTAGGTTGGAAGGCTGGGATGGATGCAGCGGCTATCATTATTCCGATTCTATTATTTATGGCTTTTCGCATACTCACTTAAGTGGTACCGGTATTGCTGATTATTGTGATGTATTGCTAATGCCGTTTACTGGCGGCGTTAAGTGGAAAAATTCAGAATACGCATCTCCCTTTTCACATAAAGATGAAAAAGCAAGCCCTGGTTATTATGAAGTATTGCTGAAAAAAAATAACATCCGGGCTGCGCTTACTACTTCCGTGAGGGCCGGCATGCACCAGTATACATTTGACGCTGCGGCTACTGAAGGCAAAGTATTGTTAGACCTGAAACACCGCGATGAAGTACTTGAGTCATCTTTGGAAGTGGTGAATGATTACGAAATAAGAGGCATGCGCCGCAGCCGGTCGTGGGCAAGAAATCAAATTTTATATTTCTATTTGAAGTTTGAAAAACCGATCAAAGAATATGGCATTGCTTTGAATGATGAATTGCAAAAAGGCCTGAAATCTGCAACGGGCAAAAACATTAAATCCTACTTCACCTTTGATCTTCCAGCCAATAAAAAATTAGGGGTAAAGATTGCGATTTCGGGAGTAAGCATGGAGAATGCAAAACAAAATCTGGATGCCGAAATTCCATCCTGGGATTTTGCTTCCATCAAAAACGAAACTGAAAAGGAGTGGAATAAAGAACTGTCCAAAATAGAAATTAAAGGAGGTACTAAGGATC
>JBDSBL010000092.1:0-9993 GCA_039921625.1 Chitinophagaceae bacterium | reverse complement strand
TCTTGTGGGGAAAAGCCTGGTGCAGCAGTTATTAAGTGATGACCGGTTTAGCGAAGTAACTGTTTTTGTGCGCCGCACCACCGGCCTCCAAAATAATAAATTGAAAGAACACCTTGTTGATTTTGACCAGCCCCAAAATTGGCAACATTGGATACAAGGAGATGTTTTATTTTCTACATTGGGTACCACCATGGCAAAAGCAGGAAGTAAGGATGCCCAATATAAAATTGATTTCACTTACCAATACGAAGCAGCTAGAGCAGCAGCGGTAAATGGAGTGCCGACATATGTTTTAATTTCTTCTGCGGGTGCATCTTCTTCTTCCAAAATATTTTATTCAAAGATGAAAGGTGAATTGGAAGAAGCTATAAAAAAGCTCCTATTTCGAAGCATACACATCTTACAGCCAGGGATACTTGCAGGCGATAGAGAAGAAAGCAGGTTGGGAGAAAATATTGGTGTCAGCGTATTAAATGTATTGCACCATTTCCCGGGATTAGGTGCTTACAAACCAATACCGGCACCTGTTGTGGCTCGTGCTATGATCAATTCAGCCTTAAAGGATAGCGTCGGTGTGCATACGTCTACTTTGAAAGAAGTATTTGCCTTGGCAGAAAAATAATTTGCCTTTTTCACTTCCAATTAATAAATAAAAAATGCCCTTGCAGTTAATTCAACTACAAGGGCATTTTTATTTTGAAACCAAAAATTTGGTTGTTTTTATTACAGACTTATTCAGCTGTAAGCACTCCGGTCATTGATTTGTAATGACCCGGGAAACTACAGATAAAGGTATAATCGCCGGCAGGCACCGTAAATTCAATGGTGTCTGATTCGCCAGGACCTAAAAGTTTTGTATGAGCAATAATAGCGTCACCCATATTAGTAGGTATGTGGTCTGGAGCTTGTATAGCCGCTTTTTCAAAAGCTTCAAGGTCGGTGCCATCTTTCAATAATATAAAGTTGTGGCCCATGGCATCTTTTGGCATTTTACCAATGTTGGTAAGGGTCAGGGTTACTTTTTCTCCTGCGTTTACTTTAATTTCTATTTTATCAAATTTCAACTGATCGTTGGCAGTTATTGCTACGGTATTATCGTGTCCTGCATTTTTTTTGTTAGTAGTGGCATCACCCGTTTCTGTTGTTTTTGTTTCAGCAGTTTTATCACCATTGTTGCAGGCAACAAAGAAAAGGGAAAGGCCTAACGCACTAATCATTGCTAATCTTTTCATTTTATAAGTATTTATATTATGGCAAAGTTACAGGTGAATCTACTTTGAAGACCTATTATAATCCGGTTGCATCTTTAAGTATACGTTACCGCCTGGTGAAATGGCAATAAAACATATTAACAGCGTATCATTCCTTCTTGCTTCACCGGGTAAAATTTTGATGTACCGTTTTGATTTAGAAACGAATAAACAATACAAGAAAAAAGGCGCCGTAATAAACAGCGCCTTTTTATTTTCAGAATTATTTATCTTTTATTTTTCTTTCAACAACCGGATGCTTTCTTTATTAGCGCCTTGTATTATTTGCACCATATAAACCCCTGGTTTGTATGAAGCACCTAACCGCAAGGTTTGGTTGGCTTGCAGAGAAGCTTTGGATTCTATTATCCTGCCCATCAGGTCGAATACCTTTACCTGTATGTTATTAGCTGCACTTCCTTTTATTTGAAGGTCAAAGTAAGTGCTTGAAGGATTACGTAAAGCCTGTACGGAGAGATTGCCTGCCTGTTCCTGTGTAACGCTTTTAGGAAGTGTAATTGTTTTGTCTCCTTCCATGCAGCTTCCCAACATATCACCATGCCCGAGGTGAGCACTTACAGCCGGTGCAGCGATTGTTAGGCTGTTATGTCCCTTATGACAAACAATAATTTTGTCGTCATTTTTGCCTGCGGAAATATCCATTACAGTGACGGTTTTTGTGGCCGTGCCAGAGCAACCATTTTTGTCTGTTACTGTAACGGTATATTGGGTGGTAACAGTAGGACTTACTGTAATAGAACTTGTCATATCCCCGGTGGACCAGGTGTACATATAAGGCCCTGTACCTCCACTAGCAGAAGCAGTAAGTGTTATGGAGGCTGCTGGTGCATACGCAGGATAAACAGTGTTTGGTAGAACACCTTTATTAAGTGCAAATGCATCCGGGATGGAAACAGTTATGGTTGGGCAGGCAATGAGAAAGCCCCTTATTTCGCCGCCAGGAAAAGCAATCGAATGAATGTTGTAATATGATTTCCCACTGTTCATTGCTGCTTTTAATGCCGCAAAAGCAGAAGCTGGCGTACCCCCGTTAGCGGCAATAAAAGAAGGATTGTAGCTAGAGGCGAGCGTCATATCATAGGTCATGTCAAACGAGCCGGACCTTACCCCTAATGGAAAACCTGGGAAGGAGGGTAAAGTGGTAGCGACACCAGCATTGCCCGTTCCCGCCACCGCTGTAGTGGCATGAATGTGAGAGGCCGTAGTACCGCCACTCACAAGGCCTGAAAAAGTGGCCTGCACCCTCATAGTGTTTCCTACAATAGTGACCGTGGCGCTGCCGGTACCAGGAGAAAGATTGGGAGAGGCTTCATTTAAACCCGATAAAGAAGCGGTGTACACTTGTGCGTTGGTGGCATATATGGTACCCAACATAAAAAAGAAAAGCAGTAGCGTTTTCTTTACTCGTAACAATAAAAAATTTGAATAAAATTTTTTCATGATTGTGTTTATTTATGGTAATTAAAAGTGAGCACTATCGGCGTAGCTAACAAAGGAAGTTTAAAAGGGAAGGGAAGCTGTTTCTTTTATAAAAGAAATAAAATGGCTATAATATAATAATCAAGGGAACGAATAAATGGACAGAAGCTACGATAGTTTAAGTGAGGGCAATTCAAAGCGCACTAAGTGAAGCAGCCATTGCCATACCTAAAGTAGATTGTTTACGTGATTTTTAAAAATATTTTTATACCTAATCTTCCTTTTCCTTACTGTAAAAACCACTATAACCAATGATCGTTTCGGACGCGTTTTCAACTATCTTGATAAGGTGCCACAATAGGTGCAACATTTATTTAGGCTACATAATCTCCAGTTTCAAAGCTCAATTTTAAAGTAGACCATTATTAAAATCTATTTTAACTTTTTATTCGTAATTACCATAGCAACTAATTTTAATTCCTCATTTACTAAGTGAAGTTTCCTATAGCATATTACCTTATGTTACTTTATATAACGGTAATTGTAAAGCCGATATTTCCGATAGTAAGTGATTGGTATGAGCACGAGTTCAATTCAATTCAGCACGAATTTAAAGTGCACAGAGTTTATGGAAACCATCACCTCGATAAGGATATAGCTGAAAGCAATTCAGAAGAGGAGCATAACAAAAATTCTAACTCAGTCAAATCGGAAGACTCGGTTCCTTTCCATTTTATATTGGAAGATTATAAATATCTAATTCATTCTGCCATAATAAATAAAGTGTTTACTTCTTGTATTTTAAGTAAATTTTCGTCTGTCTTCCTCTCCCTGGAAGGTCCACCACCAAAAATTATTTAATATAATTTTCTATCTGTTGCAAACTGGACTACAGTCATGCACTCCATGCTGATGATAATCTATTACAGCATAATGAATATTTTATATTAAATAATTTTAAACTCATTATATGACCATAAGAACGTTACCTCAAAAGAGTAGTCATTTTCATATACTTCCAACTAAAGGAACCGCACCAATTAAAAGACGTCTTTGCTTACTTTTTCTCCATTTTATTTTTACCATATCCATTATCCACGCACAAAAAATCGTATCAGGCAAAATAGTTGACTCCGCAAGTCTTCAACCATTAGAGTCTGCTTCCGTGTCTGCACTTGGAACCACTTTAAAAACCTTAACAGATCAATATGGAAATTTTTCATTGAAGGTCAACACCAATAATTCTGATCTTATCATCTCTTATGTGGGATATAAAGAAGTGCGGGTAAAAGCTGATAATAGCAATATTAAAATTGCCATGCAGCCCGATGTATCCAGGTTGACAGATGTAATAATTTTGACCAGTAATTCTGCTGCTAAATTCAGTACACTTGCCAGAATTGATCTTGACCTTAAGCCTGTGCGAAACACGCAGGAACTCTTGCGTTTAGTACCCGGATTGTTTATAGCACAACATGCTGGAGGGGGAAAGGCGGAACAAATATTTTTACGAGGCTTTGATAATGACCATGGTACGGATATACAGGTAAGTGTGGACGGATTGCCGGTCAATATGGTCTCTCATGCTCATGGTCAAGGCTATGCTGATACGCATTTTATTATACCTGAATCGATTAATAATATTGACTTTGGAGCAGGTCCGTATTATACCCAACATGGCAATCTCAATACATCAGGATATGTAGCCTTTTCAACATATAACAATATTCCTAAAAGCAGGGTACAGGTGGAAGCTGGCCGGTACAATACGTACAGAACGCTTGCCATGATTGACTTGCTGAAAACAAATAAAGAAAAACAAAGCGCTTATGTGGCAGCCGATTTTTATTATACAAATGGAGCAACGATCAATGCGCAAAATTTTAACCGCTTCAATATTTTTGGCAAATACAATCTTGCCATTACTGACCGTACGCAACTAACTGCATCCTTATCCGGTTTTAAAAGTAAATGGGATGCATCAGGACAAATACCGCAACGGGCCGTGGACAATGGAACATTAGATCGTTTTGGTTCTGTAGATCCATCAGAAGGTGGCAACACAGAAAGGTATAATGGCAACTTTATACTTGCCCATACATTTGCTAGTGGTACCACCTGGGAAAACCAAGCTTTTTATACAAGAAATAAATTTAGCCTGTTCTCTAACTTTACTTTCTTTTTAGTTGATCCGGTAAATGGTGATGAAATTAATCATACAGAGAACAGGAATTTATTTGGGTATGCTTCTAAAGTCACGCACAAATCTAATGTTGGCAATGCTGCTTTAACTTCTATCTACGGTGCAGGCATACGTTATGATGCTACTACGAATGGATTATTTCGAAACCTGAAACGCCGATTGTTATCAACTCAAACATTAGGAGATATAAAAGAATCAAACGCTTATGGCTTTATTCAGCAACAATTTTCTTTTGGAAAATGGTTTATTGACGGTGGGCTTAGGTTTGATTATTTGCACTTCAATTATTTTAATAAACTGTCCTCAACACAATTACCTGCACAAGGCAAATCAATTGTTTCTCCTAAGATAAATTTCCAATATACTGTTGACCCAACATTTCAGGTGTATGCAAAATTTGGAAAAGGATTTCATTCCAATGATACACGAGTGGTGGTTGCACAAAAGGGCTTTGAAATATTACCTGCAGCCTATGCAACAGACCTAGGATTTATTTACAAGCCTTCACCTAAATTGTTATTGAATGTTGCGCTCTGGTATCTCTACCTGGAGCAAGAGTTTGTTTATAATGGTGATGATGCCATCGTAGAGCCGGGAGGTAAAACCCAACGTAAAGGAATTGATGTAATAGCACGTTATCAATTCACTGATAAGTTGTTTGCCAATTTAAATATGAATTTTACGAAGCCAAGATCTATAGGTCTTCCCAAAGGTGAGGACTACATTGCTCTTGCACCAACCGCAACCTCTACCGGTGGCTTATTTTACAGACCACAACAAGGATTCAATGGAGGCATTTCTTACCGTGTAATAAGGGATAGACCGGCTAATGAAGACGCATCCATTATTGCAAAAGGATATTTTGTAATGGATGCGTCTCTGAACTATTCAAAGCCAAAATATGAAGTGGGAATAGCTATTGAAAATTTGCTAAATACAAAATGGAATGAAGCCCAATTTGCAACAGAGTCGAGGCTAAAGGGAGAACCCGCACCGGTAACCGAATTACACCTTACACCAGGTATTCCTTTTTTTATAAGAGCAAAATTTGCGGTGTTTTTTTAAAACAGGCAACGACACAAAACACAAGCTACTCCGGTAGCTTTTGTTTTTATTATTTAGCCAGCAATAGAATATAAATGTAACCTCGTTGTGTCACTCCCTTGTACGTTCAAATCATTATGCAGCAATTTTGGTTGACGATGGTTTTTTACTCAATGATTTTATCCAGCATGGAAATGAGCTACGCCAATCTTTGCAAACAGCAGCTAATAATTTGGGGTGATGATCTTATTGAAAAAGAAAGGCACCTGCTAAATTTCAGACCTTAATTAAAGGCTTAATTTTCTTTTACTGGATAGTTCGGAATGTGTAATCCTAAAATAATATTATGCGCTGCAATTTGTAGATCGCCTGAAGTCAAAACCTTTAAAATCCCGCTGCCACCGCGGTTTTCGAGTGCCTTTCTCTTTGCACCTGTCAAAAGAGGATCATCATCAAAAACAAACTCGTCGATATAATATTCGTTGCTAATATTAGGTTCTTTAATGGAAGTATGAATGTGTGCCGGCATTGTATTATTTGGATAAGGAGCAGGGCGGATGGTGTAGATGGAATAGGTGCCATCTACACCCGTTTTTACCCAACCACGAATGTGTCCATGCCGTTTTGCATTTTCATCCATTCCCTCTTTGGGTGAGTAATATCCATTATTGTCAGTCTGCCAATAGTATATAATTACATCCGGAGCAGGAGTTTTACCATCTAGTTTAAAAACCGTTCCTCTTACCAAAAGTTTTTGTCCTTTTTCATTCCAGCCAGCACTGGTATCGACTGAGTTAATATTAGTTGGTGTTCCTACATACATTAGCTCGCAACCATCACAGCCACCACCCACAACCTTATTTTTACTAACAGGTAAATTAGCTTTATTGCCTTTTCTTATTTGCCCGTTACAACTAGTAAAGCCTGTGAATAGAATTATACAAAGTAGGAGCTTATTAAGCTTTGGCATAATGAAACAGTTTTTTTAAGTGGCCACTAGCAACACGCTAAATTCCAAATTTTCTTATATCAAAATCTAAAGCCTATAGAAATACCTATTTTCAAACCACCCCAAGGACCTTCGAGCTGTAAGGATTCTCCTTTTTCATTTACATACACGTTTTTAATTAAATGCGAAACAGAGGAATTAAGCCATAAATCCTTTAATTCGTTTTGCTCCTCTATTTTTAAATCTCTTTCGGCAACACCATCTAGAGTTCCGCTACCCCGCCCATAATGAGGACCCGCTATAGACCAATCGAGACTTAAAGATTTACCTAACATCCATTGTGCACCAAATAAAATTCCACCGGTATTTGAGGTAAACTTTCCTGAATTTTCAATATTGATTACAGCATTAGATGTAGTTGTAAAAATGGAAGGCAACTTTTTAATTGAAAAGTTTGAGTGGTTGAAAAAAGGTGCTATATAAAATCCGCGTCCAAAACCTTTTTTAGAAAGATAAAATCGAAGTTGAGGTGAAAATGAAATACTGCTTAGTCTAAAATTTTCAATTGCATTACGGTCAAATTCATCCTCTCCAAATTTCTTTTTTAAAAACTCATTAAACGGCAAATTATTTTCAGGCATGCCATTAAAAATAAATGCAAGGGAAAGTTTTTTATTTAAAATTCGTTCGTATTCTATTGTGTAGCTCTTACTGATTGGTGAGGTTACACTGGTCTTAAAAAAATTTTTTTTGTTATTTTCTATTGTGTTGGGGTCATTCTCTCGCAGCGATTTTAAATTGTTGGAGTAACTGTTATTAATATTTTGAGCAGTTAGTTTTAATGTTTGAATAATTAAAATCATGGTAAAAAAGTAAATTAATATCGCCTTCATGTTTGCAATTTTGGTTTATCTAAATATATATAATGTAACTAAATTTATCTGGTAAGAAGATTAAATATTTTGGTATTGTATAATCGTTATTCTTTATCAAAAACCCATTTTATATTAAGTTTCATCCAAGATTATTTTACAAGCTTATCTATAGTCAAAATAAAGACTTGCCCATTATTTACGCGGCTCATTTATTGATCCATTTCGCTATCATGGATCGAATTAATGAAACAGAAAAATCTCGATTATTTGTTTTGAAAAAAATGCACACTTGCTCAAAAAGGTAATGGTAGATTGCACCTAATAAACTGAAATGATAACTGCTTTCCATGCTGGCTGCAAACCATAATGTTTCACCTGCCTTTACTTAGCTGACTTCCTTCTTAGTTCATAAAACCAGTAGATATAATTTTTAATATTCTCACCTTTAGATTTCGACTATAATATAAACAGATGCAGCAAAATCAAATGGCAAACTGGCTACTCCAACTGCCGTTCTTGTATGTCGCCCTTGCTCACCAAAAACCTGCACCATAAAATCCGAAGCACCATTCATTACTTCTGCTTGTCCTGTAAATTCCGGAACGCTATTGATCAAGCCATGAACAGCAATAATTTCTTTTACATTGTTCAATGAACCCAAGAGTTGTTTAACAGCAGCCAGGCAATTGATAACGCACATTCTTGTTGCCTCTTTACCGGTTTCCACCGTCACTTCTCTGCCCAACTTTCCTTTGATTGCTATGTCACCAATTGAGCAAACCTGACCGGCAGTAAAAACTAAATGGCCGCTTCTCTTAGCAGGCACATAGTTAGCAAGCGGTGGTTGCATATGGGGAATGGTTATTCCAGATTCTATTAATCTTTCATCAAAAGTTGCCATAAATTAAATGTTTTACTGTTGGTTATTTTGTTCCTTTATTGCTCGCTAATTTGAAATTAACCTTTTTTCAAATTACGGCAGATAACGTTGGAGTATTGCTGAAGGCAGAAAATGTAGTGCGGTGTCTGCCCCCAACCACTGAAGAATAAAGAAGTAAATGATAGGACCAAAAACTCAATGGTGCTTGGCCGGCTGTTAAAAAATTAGACTGAAAACTGCAGGCTCAAACAAGGTTGCAGCAATACCTTTTACCTGCATAACCTAACCAATAAGATCTGGTTGGGGTTCATGTAACGGACAATTTCGGTTTCATTAGTTTGTCAATTCCTATAAAAAGAAGTGAGAGCAAAAAGAACCCAATAACCATCATTCCGCTGTTTAAAATAACCTTACTATATCCAATCTCAGTTACATTGATAAAGAAGTAAGGATAAAAGCCGGATAGGGCTCCAAAGATTAGTACCCAACTTAAATAAACAATAGGATAAATCATCCAAGGAAAACTGTCTTTCCATTTCAATCCGCCTTTCGGTATAAATAATAACCAATACAAAAGAAACGAGAGGGGAACAATCAAATGGGTTAATTCATCTCCTACTATCTCCAATCCTTTGGGACTCCATAAATCTCGCAATATGGCATTATATGTTATTCCAACTATGGTAATGTAAAGAGTAATTGCTGCCACTACATTTGGTTGTGCAAAAAATTTCCCTAAACGTCCACCCGGTTTTAGTAAAGTATAAGAAGAATACAAAGCAACAACAAGATTAGAAAGAATAGTAAAATAACTAAAGTACCTAACAATCGTTTCCGGTATAGATACCACTCTGTTTGAAATAATAATATAGAACTGGATGACGAGCCCTACCCAAGCCAATACTGCAACAATAATTAAATAGATTTTATGTGCGCTTGCTTGATTCCTTTGCATTTTATATCTGTTTAAAATGTTGTTTAATTTATAGTAAAATCAAAGATAGATTTTACCCCGAACTGAATTCATTGATTGTCCGAAAGTTTGATGTGCAGACTCGTCAAGCAGGTTGCAGGCAAGGGGTCAGGTGTTCACCAAACCTCAAGTTGGCGTTGGTCGCCTGACCAACGATTTAAATATCGTGATAATGGGTCATTATTTTAAATCAGTTACACCATCTTCATAAAAGGATGCTGAAGGGCATCTGCTAATGTAGAATAATCTTAATGAGCAGCGTTGGTCAGGCGACCAGCGGGAACGAAGGGAAGCCAATCCTTGCAAACGGCTGTGAAGAATTGCAGGTAATTGTCTTGTGTTAAAGAGGGCATCTGCTAATGTAGAATAATCTTTAATG
>JBDSBL010000091.1:0-4041 GCA_039921625.1 Chitinophagaceae bacterium | reverse complement strand
GATTATATTTTAAGCAAACGGCCGGGAAATTCCGTGAGCAATATGAGTAGCACCAAAGCACTAAAAGAAATAACGCTGAAGCATGGTGGAGCCTATTTTCCATCGGCAGTAGGAGAGGTGAATGTGGTGGCTAAAATGAAATCCGTAGATGCAGTAATTGGTGGAGAAGGAAATGGGGGCATCATTGTACCTGACTTTCATTATGGCCGAGATGCATTGATTGGCATTGGTTTGTTTTTATCTCTTTTGGCAAATGGGAACGGGAAAAAAAGTTTAAAATCGCTTCGCCGCAATTACCCGGATTATTTTATTTCTAAAAATAAAATTGAACTGCGGAAAGACCTTGATGTAGAAAAGATATTTGAAAAGATAAAGAAGAAATATAAGAACAACCCGGTGAATACAGAGGATGGATTAAAGATTGAGTTTGATACAGATTGGGTGCATTTGCGCACTTCAAACACGGAACCTATTATCAGGATCTATGCAGAAAGTAGTTTTGAAACCACTGCAAACAATATAGCGATGCGTCTGATGCAGGATATTAAGGAATTCATTTAATATAGAAGATTAACGAACGGCTTTTGGATTACCGTAAAGCCTCATTAATATTGATCTTATTTATAATCGCTTACCTCTGCCTACATGGAAAGAATATACTTTGACAACGCTGCTACTACCCCGCTGGACCCGCAAGTTTTAGAGGCTATCTTACCTTATTTGTCCACTCATTTTGGCAATCCTTCCTCTATTTATTCTTTTGGAAGAGAGACAAGAATGGCGATTGAAAATGCCCGCAAATCAGTAGCTAAAATTTTAGGTTGTAAGCCTCGGGAAATATTTTTTACAAGTGGAGGTACCGAAAGCAACAACACAGCAATTGCCGCGTCCCTGCGTGATCTTGGCTGTACACACATCATTACTTCCGCTATTGAGCACCATGCCGTATTGCACACCGTGGAGCATTATGGTAAGCACCAAGGGATAACAACTTCATTTGTAAAATTGAATGCAGATGGGCAAGTAGACTATGCGGACCTCGAAGCCCAATTGAAAGCGCAAACAGAAAAAACGCTGGTAACCCTCATGCATGCCAATAATGAAATAGGTGTGCTGCTTGACATTAAAAGAGTAGGTGAATTATGTGAAAAATATAATGCTATTTTTCATTCGGATTGTGTGCAGACTGTAGGGCACTATCCCTTAGATCTTAGTCAAATTCATATTCATTTTATTTCCGCCGCAGGTCACAAATTTCACGGACCCAAAGGCACAGGAATTTTATATGTTTCCGATTCTATTGCTATTAAGCCGTTTATATTAGGTGGTGGGCAGGAGCGCAATATGCGGGCAGGTACAGAAAATGTTTATGGCATTGTTGGATTTGCAAAAGCGCTTGAAATTGCTTCCACCCATTATGAAAAAGAAAGTAACTACATCAAAAACTTAAAGCAATACATGAAGGAATGTATTGAACGGGCAATTCCCGAAGCTTCTTTTAATTGTGGGGCAAATGAGGAAAGTTTATATACCGTATTAAGTGTTTGTTTTCCTAAAAGCGAAAAATCAGAAATGCTTCTTTTTAACCTGGACATAAACAACATTTGTGCTTCCGGTGGCAGTGCCTGTAGTAGCGGTGCCAATGCCGGTTCGCACGTGATGCAGGCCCTCCATAAAACAGATGATTGGGTTACTGTGCGTTTTTCTTTCAGCAAGTTCAATAAAAAAGAAGAGATTGATTTTGCGGTAGATAAATTAAAGCAATTTATTTAGCCCTGCCTTTCAAAATATTGCTTGGCAATGTTCCAAACTCTTTTTTAAAAGCAAGTGTAAAGTTGCTTAGGTTGGAGTAGCCCAAGGTATAGCCTACATCCTTTATTGCATAGTCACCAGACTGCAGGAGATGCATCGCCTTTATCATGCGGTGCTTTTGAAAATATTCATACGGTGGAACCTCATACACTACTTTAAAAATTTTTTTCAATTTCGATTCACTCATAGCGGCTTCTCGTGCCAGTTCTTTTATGGTAGGTGGGGGAGAGGTTACATCTTCGGTGATGATCGCTTCTATTTTTTGTGCCGCTTCTATATCCATCTTACTAATGCCGCTTTTGGTACTCAACACTTTCATTTCATCATATAGCCATGAAAAGAAAGACTCAATAAGACGCATTATTTTATTCTGAAAAAAAAGAAGCGGAATATCGTTTTGAGTTACTATTTCCTCCAAAAGGCTTTTCATCTCATCATCTACAGGCCGGTACCAGAGGCCGGCCGTTTTCAGGTTGATGTACTTTTCCAATACATCTTCGTTTTCAGAAAGTTGTAAGTACTGCTGCATCCAGGGCTCTGAAAGCAATACACGAAACCCTTTGAGAGCTGCATTTTTATGGAGCACATATTCCACATCATACAAAAACGAAGTAAGGTACATGGCGGTACTCCTAAGATTATTATCTTCCAAAACGTCTTTGCCAATACTAAAACTAAACCCATCTTTTGCTTCAATATCTTCAAAAATGAGCGTGAATAACTTACCTCCTCGTTCCCTTTTAAATAGTAGATCCTGCTTTAAATAAATATTATAAATTAATGCTTCGATGCCATCATTCACGGTGATCACTCTAAAAAATCCGGTACCATAAACCTCCGGTATCAACACCGTATCCTCAGAGACTGTTGTATGCAAAGCAGCCGCTACTTGTTGTAAAAAGTGAGTGTAAGAACTTAATTGGTAATTAATGGAAATCATGAATGGCGGGCATCATAAATAACGTAATGGGTTGCGTCTTGCGGCCAGAATATATCGCTTTATATTCATCCAAAATGCAGCGATCATATACACAATGACTGGAGATCCAAGGGTGAGGAATGAAATATAAATGAACCACATTCTAATTCGTGATGTAGCGATCCCCATCTTTTCTCCAATGGCAGAACAAACTCCAAATGCCTGCCATTCAATGAAGTTTTTTAGCTGATTCATGAGACTAAGGTAAATTTTTTTAAAGGGATTTCTTGCATGGGTAACACCTCCTGATGTTTCCCCTGTTTTAAGTAACTTTGCCACACTTTAAACGATGCGGTTTTTATTGCAAACCGAATGCCTGTATTATTTAAGACCCTAAATATGTTTTCATGCTTTTTGATCTGGAATTAATTAAAAAAGTTTATAGCGAATTTCCAAGCAAGGTATTAGCCGCCCGCAACCTTCTGAAACGCCCGTTAACACTGGCGGAAAAGGTATTGTATGCGCATGCATATAGTCCGGCTGTTCGCGCTTTTGAAAGGGGAAAAGATTATGTAGATTTTGCACCGGACCGCGTGGCCATGCAAGATGCAACGGCGCAGATGGCATTGCTGCAATTTGATACTTGTGGCCGCAGCAAAGTTGCTGTTCCTTCAAGTGTGCATTGCGATCACCTGATACAAGCTAAGGTAGGAGCCGTAGAAGATTTGAATAAAGCCATTGATGTAAACAGCGAAGTATATACTTTCCTTTCATCCATATCCAACAAATATGGTATTGGTTTTTGGAAGCCGGGTGCAGGTATTATTCACCAGGTCGTTTTAGAAAATTATGCTTTTCCGGGTGGTATGATGATCGGTACTGATTCTCATACTCCAAATGCCGGTGGCTTAGGTATGATTGCCATAGGTGTAGGCGGTGCGGATGCAGTAGATGTAATGGCCGGCTTGCCGTGGGAGCTTAAAATGCCCAAATTAATAGGCGTAAAATTAACCGGTAAAATGAGCGGCTGGACCGCTGCAAAAGATATTATTTTAAAAGTAGCCGGAGTGCTGACGGTAAAAGGTGGTACGGGTGCTATTGTAGAATATTTTGGTGACGGTGCCGATAGTTTAAGTTGTACTGGTAAAGCAACCATCTGCAATATGGGTGCGGAGATCGGGGCTACCTGTTCGCTGTTTCCCTACGACCAACGCAACGCGCGCTACCTGAAGTCCACCCAGCGTGGCGAGCTCGCGAGTCTCGCCGATCAGTATGTCGAGCACCTGCGCCCCGACCCCGGAGTCGAGACC
>JBDSBL010000090.1:0-2983 GCA_039921625.1 Chitinophagaceae bacterium | reverse complement strand
GTGAAGCAATACCTTCCTTCCGGTTTGAAAGGATTATTAATTGCTATTATTTTTTTAGCAGCCTGGGGTTCTATTGCGGCAGCACTTAACTCGCTTGCAGCCAGCACGGTGGTGGATTTCCACCGCCGCATCACGCCGCTGGCACCGGAGCATGAATACAATGTTTCCAGATGGTACACCTTTGCATGGGGTATTTTCTGCATTATTGTCGCCCAGTTTGCCAATGGCCTTGGCAACAGTCTTATTGAAGCAGTAAACATTTTAGGATCCCTTTTTTATGGTGTGATTTTAGGTATTTTCTTACTGGCCTTTTATGTAAAAAGGGTAGGAGGAAATGCTGCCTTTTGGGCCGCAGTGATTGTAGAGTGCTTTATTATTCTTTTATTTTTTAATGAAAAGATTCCCTATTTGCAGTTTCTGCCAGACATTAGTTTTTTATGGTTGAATGCCATTGGAGCGCTTGGGGTAGCGACAGTTGGCTGGTTGTTGCAATGGATAATATTTAATGATAAAAGCGTAAACGTAAATAAATAAATTCCTCAAGCAATACCACTTTTACTTACTTTATTTAAGCCACCTCAGGGAATGAGGAAACCAAAACTTCTGCTGATTGTTTCATAATAAATTAAAATTTAGGTATGCGGTTAAGTGTGTTAGATCAATCGCCGGTGCGCAAAGGAAGTACGGCAGAGGAAGCTTTAAAAGAAACCGTTTTATTAGCCAAGCTTGCCGATGATCTTGGGTACACCCGTTTTTGGGTATCAGAGCATCATAATACAACCATGCTGGCGGGCACTTCTCCAGAAATATTAATGACGCACTTGGCCGGGCAAACAAAAGAGATTCGCATTGGATCGGGAGGTGTGATGTTGCCTCATTACAGCGCTCTGAAAGTGGCGGAAAATTTCAGGATGATGGAAACCCTATTTCCTGGAAGAATAGACCTTGGTGTAGGCCGTGCACCGGGCGGCGACCGGCTTACCGCAGCGGTATTGAACCCGGGCAATAATTTTAGCGAAGAAGATTTTGTGCGTCAATTATTTGACCTTCAAAATTATTTGAACGATCAGTACGAACCGGGATCAGTGCAGGAAAAAGTAAAAGCAATGCCGGTTGCTCCGTCTGTGCCGCAGCAATGGATATTAAGCTCCAGCGGGCAAAGCAGATTGTTTGCCGCTCATTTTGGAATGGGTTTTTCATTTGCTCACTTCATCAACCCGGTAGGTGGAGCCAAGGCGGTTTCCCTTTATAAGCAAAGGTTTCAGCCTTCCCCGAACCTCGAATTGCCAGAGGCGAATATGGCCATCTTTTACTTTTGTGCTGAAGAAGATGAAAAGGTGGCGCAGCAGCAAGCTGTAATGGATCACCGTTTTTTACAGTTTGAAAAAGGAATTTTTGAAGCAGTGACTTATGATGAAATAAAGGACAACACTTATTCAGCTTATGAACAAGAACGAATAGAAATAAACCGGCAACGAACGGTGATTGGAAATAAGGAGGTAGTAGAAAAAAGACTTAGCGACCTTTCTGTTGATTATGGTGTGGATGAAATACTATTAGTAAATATTGCCTCTGATCTGGAGGAGCGATTGCGCTCTTATCAATTAGCAGCAGACATTTTCGGCTTGCAAAAGAGAGCAAAATAAAACAGAAGGATTTATAAAAAAAAGAGATGGCTTTGTAAAAAGCCATCTCTTTTTTTGTGCCCCACGGTATTACTTATGTTGAACGGAGCGTCGCCACTGTTGCCTCATAGCAGCAATGCAGCTGGTACCATATTATTTATTTTAATTCGGCCAAAAGCTTTTCATTCAACCGCACATAGTCGTCATTTTTAGCTTCCCGCGCAAGGTCCATACTTTTCATTGCTGTTATTTTTGCATCACTTTTTTTGCCCAGCTTAGCTTGTGCCAATGCTTTTTGGTAGTGCATATAATACGCTTTTGGATTTTGCTCAATGGCTTTATCAAACCAGGAAAGTGCCTGGTTCAAATCCTTACCATTTTCTAAATAATACACAGCAGCTTGAAAGTAAGGGCGGCTGTCTTTCGTCATTACATTATTTATTTGCGCCATCACTTTGCTTTCTACATCCGTGGTCATGGGAACATTTATCATTACATTGTCCCAACGCATTACAAGGTCTGCACTGTTTGCTTTTATGTTGGCAAACTGCATGGTAAACGTTTCAGTGGCAGGCATTACTTTCATTGGTTTTACTTTCACCCGCATGATGTCGTCTTCCCCTTTGTAATCAGTACCCCAGTTGGCAGATCCTTTATTGATAATGATCTCCCATTCGTTTTCGTTGGGGACGGTATAGATGGCGTATTCGCCGGCTTTTAGTTTTTGTCCTCCAAAAGTTACATCGTCCATAAACTTAATGCGGGTAGCAGAGTTGGCTCCCGTGCGCCACACTTTTCCGTAAGGCACCAGGTCACCAAATATTTTGCGTCCCTTCATATTAGGCCGGGAATAAACCAGCTCTACGCTGGAAAGGCCAAAGTCTTGTTTGATGGTTTGTGTGGAGCTGGCAGCAGGCGTTTTTATAGGTTGCGCTGATGCGGTAAAGAGCGTGAAGCATAAGGCAACACCCAAAAGGAATTTTTGATTCATAACAATTTCTATTTTGGCTCTAAAGGTAACGTAAGTAAAGATGGTAGCCGGCTTTTGTGCCCTGATAGAGCAATAGTTGCGACGCTCCATTGCCGCTGCGCTACAATAGTATTTCTATGAGGCAAATAGAAACTATCATTCTTTACAAGATATTTTACTGACTAATTCGCAGGGTATATATTACTCAATACTCGTTTTCTATTTCTTGTATTGCCGGCAAGGTCTGTTTTTTGCAATCCCTGCACTATGAAGATCTTATGGAAATACCTGAAGCCGCAACAAAGGTTGGTAATGCTTTCCTTGCTGCTCGCCGGTATCGCACAGATTCTTTCGCTTGTAGATCCCGTTATTTTTGGAAAGATCATTG